>JADLEN010000188.1 GCA_020846105.1 Chitinophagaceae bacterium
GCAAAAGGCTAGCGCTCCATAGAATGCCGAGCTGGGCTAGGGCTGGGTAAAAACAAAAAAAGCAACCGCCTACTCAGCGATTGCTTTTTCCTTGTAGCTCCTATGCAAAATGCAGCGGCAGCTTGAATTCTTTATTCCTTCACCACCTTCGTAGTATACACATCGCCTGCATCTGTTTTCAGATGCAACAAATACATACCCGATGGCAGCTCGGCAATGCCTATTTGCGCTTTATTATTTTGCGTAGTTATGCGCTTCATTTCTTGGCCTACAATGTTGTACAAGCGCAGCTCAGTGCTGCTTTGCAAGCCTTCAATATTAATAAAATCATTAGCAGGATTAGGATAAACACTAAAACCCACCTCAGCTATCTGTGGCTGCTTAGGAATACTCAGCGGGTCGCATTGTGGGTCGCTAGGGCCTATGCAGCCATTACTATCTACTTTCATTATCCAGCCTCGCTGGCTAGGTAGGCTAGCGCCAATAGTACGGTTGTAATATACCCCACACATCACAAAACCTTTCTCTGCCGTGGCTATCATATCGTACATGCCACCTGCCGATTCGCTAGAGGTATCACTCGCATCTTTGGGCGCACGCAATATTCTACGATAGATAAGTTTGCCATCCTTGCTGTAGTGTAGCTGCATATAGCGCCCATACTTAAAGTTTTTGCCAAAAGAATCAACGGTAACATGAGTTACTACTTTAAAACTACTGTCAGCAAGCTCTATTATTTTTATATAGCTGATGCCACTAAATCTAGAGTAGTAGTCGTCTATGGCGGTCTGCCATAGCTTATTGCGCGCAGCATCTAGCTTTATCAGCACACGCTTAGATTGCAAGTCTATGGCAGCAGTAGGTATAGCTGCGTTATATGCCATTGCCGATGTACTGTATAGATAGCCACCATCTTTGGTACGCAATGCCTCAGAAATAACACCTTGACAATCGGTCAAAGCTGCTTTGGGGCTTGCATAGTGCCATTGCTGATTGCCTGCGGTATCCGTCTTAATTATTATAGATTGATGCCTGTAATTAGTATCATATGTTATACCATAATTGCGTGTTCCTCCAAAAAGTGTATATCCGCTTTCGTCCACAAGCAAATCAAAAATGCCAGTAGTAATAAAGTTGCTTGGAGATTGATAAACTTTATGCCAAATTTCATTTAAGGCAGTATCTAATTTAAACAACATGCTTTTTAAAGTATCTCCCTGCATTAAAAGCTGACCTGCTATGAGCAAATGTTTTTGATCATCAAAAACAACTGAAGAACAATACATAAAAGTATCCATTCCTACAATTGGTTTGATTAGTTCTTTAAATCGAACTTTATTTAAATTACTATCAAGTGTAAGTATAAAACATATTTGTGCGCTAGGGATTGCAAGTGTACCCACAATTGCATATAAATTTTCATTGATTTTAGTTATAGCTTTTATATTCCCTTCAATTTCTTTATCTGGATATTCAGGAACCGTAAAAAAATTACTTTTCTCCTCATTTCCATTTTGATCAAAACGACTAATACGGACTCCCTTATCGCCAATACTACTGTCTAAACTAATAGCCATTGTGATAAATGCCCCCTTTTCGCCAAAAGGTACTATTGCTTGAAACAAGGAAGCGGTAGCATCATTGGTATAGAGCTTATTAAAGCCTGCCTGTGCCATAGCCATATAGGGCAACATACAAAAAACAAATAGCCATAGCCCTAAAGGGCTATGACTATTGCTGCGTTTACTATTGTTTGATAAGTTTTCCATAATACAGTGTTTGTTCGCCTTGTGTCACCTGATACAAATATACACCATTTGTCCAATGCTCGGCATCTAACTGATATTGCCTTTGCATAGCGGGCAATGGCGTATTCAATACCTTGCGACCTAGCACATCGTATATGCTCAGCTCGGCATTGGCCTCGCCCAGCAGTTGGTAGCGAATATCAAAATACCGATGCGAAGGGTTGGGTGCAATGCTCAGAAAAGCTGTGGGCTCCAAGGGCACATCTGCGGCATTAGGGTCTGTACGGCGGGCATTATTGCCAGTATAGCTAGGCACATCATTTTGTTCTTTGGCACAATATTCGCCATAGGCAAATCCTAGCCAATTGCAAGCACGCTCATGCACCCACATTTTTGCACTATCGCGCAGGTAGCGCAAGCTATCTATTTGCACAGTACTAAGGCTATCCCAGCGCAAAGACCCAGATTGGTAATGCTGTGCTATTAGGCGTATAAGGCTAGCACCTAGTGCAAATTCGGCTTGCTCTTCTGTGGTCAGCACTCTGGTACTGGCTATAGCATCGTAGCGGGCCAAGCCTTGGGCTATTTGCCCGCTTTGCAACTGTAATATCGCACGCTCAATATCGGCATAAGGGCTGTTCATAGCCAGTAGTGCACTGTCTATTTTGCTATTGCGGTCTTCGCTATAGTCGTCGTAGGCAGCCACCAGGCTAGCAGTAGCACTAGCAGCAGCAGCACTAGTCCATGGCCATGTATCGCCTAGCCCACCAGGGTCTATGGTTATCTCTATTGGCAAAGTGCAATTACTGTTATAAGGTTTACCATCAATAGCAACATTCGCAGACCTTTTGTTAGGCTTTTCGCTAGTCATCAACAAGCTGTAGTAATACTTGTCTATAGGTTGGGTTTTGGGCGAGGTAGAGGCAGCGTCTTGCATGTATATATCCTGCGACCACAATGCCCCAGACCCATTGAATATATTGCCAGCAAGATCTGCTTCACTGCCTTGCACACGGCGTATGCCCCCAGGCTCGGCACTGCTGCCAAATACATACTCAGATTGTACAATACCACTCATGTAATTATTGCACAAAAATTCTAAGCCTTCGCTCTTATTGTCATTTAGGAGGTCAAATATTTTATTGGTATTGAGTCTAGTGCTCAGGTTGCCTACTTTAAGGTTGGCATAGCTATTGTTTTGGATACGGTTATTTACAGAGCCACTATTGTCCACATCCACACCCATACATTTTTGAATATCGTCGCGCAAGCTAGATTTTTCGAAATGGTTGCTCTGCACCTGAAAACCATTGCTAGACCACATTTTAATACCCTTGGCCACTATAGTTGTAGAAAATGGGTGGTTCACCAAAAAGTTGTTGTTCTTGATGCTAAAACTATTGAGAGCGCTAGTAGTAATACCATTCTGGTTGTTTTCGAAAGTAGAATTGCTAACTTTAAAATAGCCAGCAGTACCAAATACCTCTGAGCGGATACCCGTCATAAAACCTTTGAATGTACTAGGTTTTGCACTTGTATTGTCGCTTACATTCAGTGTAGCACCTACCGATAATATGGCTTCGCTCATTTCAGTAAATGAAGAAAATTTTGTAGTATAATAGCTGTAAGGCATTTTGTGCAAAAATTGGCATCCTTTGATATTGATATTGTCCACATCAAACAAAGTAACTTGGGCACGTGGGTCGCGTATCATATGCTCATCTACCGTAAAGCTACTATTGAGTACATAAGAGCGGTTTGGCCATAGCCTTGTGCGCTCCCATCCGCTAGCGGTCAATTTCCAAGTAAGGTTGTGATACGCATTCCAGCTTATGCTGCGTCTATTATTTTTAAAGCGTGCATCTTGTATGCGTGCAATACCACCAGCCTTTGTAGCATCAAAATTTATTTCGTCTCCTAGGTTAATACCTACTAAAGCATTTTCTATAAGCCCATTATTTCTAACATATACTATCCCTTGGTTTGGGCTTATCCCTTCTTGGCTTTCGTACAAATTGCCTAAAACTGCTATGCCATACCACATTGTGGTATCATTAACAGAACTTATTATGCCGCCATCTACATCTAGCTGTGCACCGGGCTCTACAATAATATTGGCATGATAAGGCATCAATACCCTACACTTAATCGTCAATTTGTTACCTTGTTTCACCACTATATCGCTATACATTTTAATGTCGAAATCCCACGTTTCGTCTTGGGTTATTTCGTAGGGCAGCAATTGCCCCTGTCCTGTATGGTCATGATACTTATCCTCTGGCCAAGTATTGTAGATATATTTTCTACAAGTCAAAAAGTGAGCATTTCGGTGCATTCTGCCTATTTGGGTCGGTGTCAATTCCCAGCGCCATGAACCATAATCCATTACATTAAAAGTAGTAACCGTATCGGGCACACAAGGAGTGCCTTTAGTGCCGGGGTAGGCATCTAGCCCTAGTATATCGTAGGCATAATCATATAGAGATTCGTCGCAAGTCATATCAAAAGTGTGCTCTAGCCCTAAATGGTGGCCTATCTCGTGTAGTATCTCTTCCGATGCTGTTTGACGTGAAGGATAAGGCATTTGAAACACATTGCCCATAGCTATATATTGTATGCCTGCATTATAACCTGCGGCCATGTGACTTGAAATAGATGTACTCCCCAAAGCATATCCAACTACTCCATAGCCCTCATCATGATAAAGCAAAAATATATTCATTACCTTTTCTGGGTCTATTAAGTAGTCTTCAAGATTACCAGAATAAGTACCACTGCCAGCCGTAGAACCACCATAAAGATTTTTAAATTTCAAATCCATGTTGTGGTATTTGATAAATGGCCGCGAAGGGTCGGACGGGTCTTTTACGATCTCTATTCTAAACCTCGAATCCTCCACATGGCAGCTTCCGCAAATAGCTGTTTTGGGCAAAGCGGGTACTGCAACATTTTTCAACATCTTACTAGCCTCCTCTATAATTTCTGCAATCAAGGCTCTGTCTGTGGGATTGTCAGCATAATTAACCTTAGGCCCAGTATATCCCAATTCAGGGTTTACCACGTGTATCATTACTTTAATAGTCTTATTCATATACAAAGCGGTGGTATCTCCGTTTGCAGGAATATAGTTTTCCTTCTTTTTATAAAAATCATGGAAAATTTCAGAAGTAGGTGTACAGCTTGCAAAGGCAGGTCCTGTATCGCCTACATCTCCATCTGGCGGTGGTATAATATCTGGAGGTATCGGCACAGGTGCTGCCGACCCAGGTAAAGTATAGCATTTAAAACTCGAATCTGATTGAGCACTCGTTAAACAGATTTGCCCGAAGAGGCACATAGCAAGCATTACCTTAAATTTGGGTATGCTGCAAATTAATTTTTTCATTTTGTTTCAAATTAATGTGTGAAAGAATATTGCCGCTCTACCTTCCTTAAGGGCAGAGGTTTATTGGGTGGTTAATTACTTGCTCATCGCCTACTTATCCGCAAACAAAAAAAGTAGCGTGGGCTTTGCTTATATCTTGCTCATTCAGGTGTTCAAAGCCTTTGTACGCAAGTACAGCAAACACCCACACTACTTTAGTGCAGGCGTTTGGCTTATACATTGTCCGCGTACTTTTACTTTTTGAACGTTTGAATGAGCGGCTTCTTGTATAGCGAAACGCTATAGAAAATTGTTTCTTTTTATTGGCATTGTATCTTTTTAATGATCCAAATGCCACTGAGTTTCTTTTTTTTATAATTTCATTAACGCAAAGTTAGCAGATATAGCAACACAAAAAGCAAGGAAAATAACACGTTTTTTTAAAGTATTTTTCGTTTTCGCAAAGCACTAAAAACAGTATAAAAGCCCACAAAACACCCAAAAAGCCCATAAAACAGCCCAAGCAAGCCATACAAGCGAGTGACAGAAGCATACATACGAATGAAAGAAGCATACATACGAATGAGAACAGCATACAAGCGAGTGAGAGAAGCATACATACGAATGAGAACAGCATACAAGCGAGTGAGAGAAGCATACATACGAATGAGAGAAGCATACATACGAATGAGAACAGCATACAAGCGAGTGAGAGAAGCATACATACGAATGAGAACAGCATACAAGCGAGTGAGAGAAGCATACATACGAATGAGAACAGCATACATACGAATGAGAACAGCATACATACGAATGAGAACAGCATACAAGCGAGTGAGAGAAGCATACATACGAATGAGAGAAGCATACATGCGAATGAGAACAGCATACACGCGAATGAGAGAAGCATACAAACACACAAAATCTCTTTTCTGGGCCACCATCACCACCATCAAGATACCCACCCCTATCGCCACAGCCCTTGCGCCCACTATACCCTTGCTCATAGCCCCAAGTGGCAAACCAACAAAGCTTGCAGCGCTAGCCAGCATCAAAACAAACAACACCCCACAAATACCCCTGCACAGCTATAGGATAAGCCGCCTTGGCTACTTACTTTTGTGCTTTCTTTCCTTACCACAAATATCTATATGCAACGTATCTCGCTGTTGCTGCTAAGTGCCTTGGCACTGCCTATATGCCTAGCAGCCCAAAACAAAAATTACACAATGGCCGAAGCCACCAACGGCATGGGCACCACGCTAGCTACCAAGGGCCTCAAGCAAGTAAGTTGGCAGCCCGAAACCAACAACTATACACAAGTGCTAGGCAAGGCATGGCTACGCACCAACGCCGCTACCGGCCGGGCCGATACACTGCTCAGCCTCGCCAGCATCAACACCAGTATCTATGGCCGCGATAGCCTCAAAGCCCTACCTACCCTCTCTTGGATAGACAAAGACTACTGCTACTTTTACGATGGCGGCGCCGTACACATCTTCAACGCTAGCAAAGGCACATGGCAGGCCAAGCCCATACAGCGCCAGGCCCAGCATATAGAAATAGCAGCCGGCACCCAACACATAGCTTATGTGCAAGGCAACGATATTTGGATAAACAACAACACCGTCACCCGAGACAATGGCATCAACATCATCAACGGCAAGGCAGTGCACCGCGACGAGTTTGGTATCACCAAAGGGCTTTTCTTTTCGCCCAAGGGCAACTACCTAGCCTATTACAAAATGGACCAAAGCATGGTAGCCGACTATCCTGTGGTAGACTGGAGCAAAACACCAGCCAAAACCAATACCGTAAAATACCCAATGGCCGGCGGCACCTCTCACCACGTAAGCGTGTGGGTATACCACCCCGAGAGCAAGCGCAACGTACAGCTCAATATTGCCGGCCCTGCAGACCAATACCTCACCTGCGTAAGCTGGAGCCCCGACGAGCAATTTGTTTTTGTCGCCATCCTCAATCGTGGCCAAGACCGCCTTGCCCTCCACAAGTTCGACATCAACACAGGGCAGCACGTAGGCAGCCTACTTACCGAGCAGAGCGACAAATATGTGCAACCCCAACACCCAATGTATTTTTTGCCCGGCAGCACAGACCAGTTTGTATGGCATAGCCAGCAAGACGGCTACATGCACCTATACCTTTACAACACAGCGGGCAAGCTTATTCGCCAGCTTACCAAAGGCCCTTGGGTGGTCAACGAAATATTAGGCACCGATGCCAAGAAAAAAGAACTACTCTTCTCGGCCAGCAAAGAATCTGCCATGGAGCGCAACAGCTATGCCGTAAATTGGGAAACAGGCCACATACGCCGTATAGACAATGCCAAAGGCTACCACAGCTTTGCCGCCAGCAGCAACGGCCAATACCTTTACGATGTCTATAGCAACGCCACCACCCCCAAAAAGACAATGCTCCTACGCACAGATGGCAAATGGAGCAAAACCCTTATGGAGTCGGCCAATACCCTAGCCGAGTACAACAGGCCAGAGGTCCGCGAGCTCACCCTCAAAGCCACCGACGGCACAGACCTTTATGCCAAAATGATATTGCCTACAGGCTTCGATGCAAGTAAAAAATACCCCGTTATCGTATACCTATACAATGGCCCTAATGTACAATTGCTCAAAAATAGTTTTCCTGCCTGCGGCAATCTTTGGTACGAGTACCTTGCACAGCACGGCTACATAGTCTTTACCATGGATGGCCGCGGCAGTAGCAACAGAGGTCTGAAATTCGAGCAAGCCACCTTTGGCCAGCTAGGTACGGTAGAAATAAACGACCAGATGCAGGGCGTAGACTACCTTACAGCACTACCCTACGTAGATGCTAGCCGCATGGGCATACACGGTTGGAGCTATGGCGGCTTCATGACCACAAGCATCATGCTCCGCAAGCCCAACGTTTTTAAAGTAGGCGTAGCCGGCGGCCCTGTTATGGACTGGAAAATGTATGAGATAATGTACACCGAGCGCTATATGAACACCCCCCAAGAAAACCCTAAAGGCTACGAAGATGCCAACCTACTTACCAAAACACAAAACCTCAAAGGCAAGCTACTACTCATCCACGGTACAGACGATGATGTGGTGGTATGGCAGCACTCTGTAAACTTTGTAAAGAAATGTGTAGACAATAATATACCCATAGACTACTTTGTGTATCCCGGCCACGCCCACAACGTACGCGGCAAAGACAGAGTACACCTTATGCAAAAAATCACAGACTACTTCGACCTTTACCTAAAGCCCTAGCGACCTATAAAGGATAATGCAAAAAGCCACAGCGTAGTGCTGTGGCTTTTTCTTTGTAAAGATTTGGGTAAATATTTATTCCGCGCTTTGGCTACGGGTTACTATTACATAGTTGGCCAGTGGCTCGTAGCTTATATAGTCTGGCTTCGCAAAATCGTCGGCCACAAAACAGCTGATAGTCTGCACCTTCAGGTCTTTGTTTTTGCGGGCAAGCTGTGCTACGGTGCCCAGGTATTCATCGCTATGAAAGCGGCCAGCTACATGCATCACGATACCATTTTTCTTGTTGTCGCTCACGGCGCGGTCTATACTTTTGGCCATAGTAGCGTCCCACAGGCATTGCGAGGCATACATATTGGGGCTGTGGATATTCTCTTCGCCACCCATAATGCTTACAAACTTTTTGTAGTAAGCCCCCTCTTTGGGTGCATACACAGGTAGCTTGGCAATAAAGGCTTTGGAGCTGCTGCCCAGGCTATCGAGGGTTTTGGGGCCACGCTTGCTCATCATACTATTGTAGCGGCGGGGGCTGTTGGCAGCTACTAGGGGTATTTTGTTGGCTTTAGCATACTCCACCATAGGTTGGTAGTCGCTGTAGTTGTTCCAGGCGCGAGCATCTTTTATAAATTTCTCTTCGCTAATAAAGCCGCCCATGTATTCATCTACTAATACTTGGCAGTCGGTTTCAAACATTTCTAAAGAAAGTACCAGCTTGTTGGTGTAGCGCTCTTGCAGCATCTTTAGCATCTTTAGCTCCAAGATATGGCCTATGGTATCATTGTGTTCCTCGCCCCAGAAAAGCACATCGGTGTTTTTCATTCTATCGGCCAGCTCGGTGATGGTAAGTTGCTCGCCCGTTTTGGTATCATAGATTTTAAAGGGCAGTTGTGGCGTGGGTTGCAGAGATTGTGCACGGCCTTGCTGGCCAGTGCCAAAGAGTAAGATGCTTGTAAAAAGCGACAAGAGGAATTTCATATTGTGTGTTGTATTTGGGCAGCAAGTTAATACCTAAATATTTATTGACCGCAATACAATGTTTATTTCCCCCTACCTTCTACTATTACTATAATGGTGTACAACATTATTTTAATGTCTAGCGCAAGGTTGCAATTCTCTATATAGAGCAAGTCGTACTCCATCCGCTTTATCATCTCCTCTACGTTTTGGGCATAGCCATATTTCACCATGCCCCAAGAGGTAAGGCCCGGCTTTACCTTGTGCAGGTAGCGGTAGTGCGGGTGTGTGGCACAGATAATATCTATGTAATGCTTGCGCTCGGGGCGTGGGCCTACTAGGCTCATGTCGCCAATAAGTATGTTGTAAAATTGTGGTATCTCGTCTATCCGCCATTTGCGCATTATGCGGCCCCAGTTGGTAATGCGGGGGTCGTTCTTGCGCGAGAGTGCAGGCCCATCGTTCTCGGCAGCTACGCACATAGACCGGAACTTGATGATAAAGAACGGCTTGCCATAAAGCCCTATACGCTCTTGCTTGTAAAAAATAGGCCCTGCCGAAGAAAGCTTTACCTTAATAGCTGCAAATACATACACCGGCAATAGTATGAGCATGGCTATAGCCGATGCTGTAATGTCTATCACGCGCTTGCACACTACTTGCCAGTCGGGCATTAGGGTAGGCTCTATATGCACTAGTATAGCATCGTACACATTGTTGGTCTTTACCGAGCCCGATATGATGTCGTAGAGATTGGGCAGCACCTTCACCACCACTGCTTTGTAGCTGAGGCGTGTAAGTATACTTTCGAGCAAGCCTCTTTCCGAGCTATCTACTGCTACTATTACTTCTTCTATTTTGTACTTGTCTATTATCTCTTCCAGCTGTGCAAGGTTGCCTAGCTGTGGCAGGTAATGGCTCATACCATTACCAGTTTCTTTTTGCGAATACACAAAGCCTTTAAAGATATTGCCCAAGATTTTGTCATTGTCTTTGATTTGCTTATAAATGGCTATTGCTTGGTCGTTACCGCCTATTATCATCGTATTGAAACCTACTTTGCCTTTAATAATATCTTGCTTCACACTAAAGAGTAGCATCATCCTTGCCAATAAGGTAAATGCTGTATGCATCACAAAGTAGCGCCAACTCATAGAGAAGAAGTAGGAGATATCATCAGTATCGTTGCTCACCAAAAACATGGCTAGCACTATACTACCTATAATAGTAGCTATAAAAGTGCGGTATATTTCATTGATACGCGACTTGCGGTAAAGGTCGAAGTAGGTGCCGCATAAGTAGTAAAGAAACAGCCACGCAAGGGGCAGCAATAAAAACCCCTCAAGAAAGTCGATGGGCTTCATATAAGATAGCGCATTGCCCAAGTTGGTTTGCAACAAGGTCTTGTGCCGTACCGCCCAAAAAAGTATCCACGCCAATACTGCTGTCAGAAAATCTGATAGCATCATCACCTGGATTGCTCTTTTCTTGCTCTTAGACAGTTGCTCAAACATTCCCTACTTATTCCGATTTAGAAACTACTTTTATATTATCTATCAGCACATAACCTTCTGTGTATTTACCATCAAACTCATCTAGGTTGGTACGCAGCTTTATATAAAACTTGCTATAGCTCTTGTTGCTTTGCACAAAGCTACTCACGTCCATGTATATCTTGCCCCAACTGTCTTTAGGGTAATAGCCCGCTAGGTACTCGCCATAAGTTAGTCCGTCAGCATTCTCGGCTTGCAGCCCTATCTGAAAAGGCATCGAGCAACGATAGTTGAACTCTAAGTAACAGCTATTGGTAGTATAGTCAAAGTAAGTAGTGCTTATGCTTTCTGTTATCTTTTGGGGTGCTTGCAAGTACACGCCGCCACAACTGGCACCTTCCATCACTTTGCTTGCATCTTTCTCCAGTATCATTGTGGTATCGCCAGATAGGTTCTTGAAAAACAAACCTTCTTCAAAGTTTATCTTCAGTCGAAAGTCGTTGCTCCTAAGGTCGCGGCTATACCTAGTTTTGGGCGTATAGTTTTGCACATTGCCTGGGCTTAGGTACAAGGTAGTGGTGTCGCGCTCGTACATTGGATAGTTAAACACGTAACTCTTCAACCCTTGGTTGTTTACAAATGGGGCAATAGCCACCACACTTGTTTTGCTGAGCACTATAGGCACCGTACATGGCAGGTCGAAAGTGCCAACAATCTTATCGTCCACACTTACCCTTGCCGATGGTATAAGGTGCGAGCTACTACCCGTAAAACTAGAGTCGGGGTTAGTAAAGGTAAACTCGCTGAGCTGAATATAAGTAGGTACTGGCTCCTTGGGGTTGATAATATTACATGCCGAGAAGGTCAATAGCCCAAGCAGTATTAAGAGGTAAAAGCGTAGATGCATCAAGTGTTTGTTGTATATTGGTCTTAGTCGGTAAAAGGTATCAGCAGTATTAACGCAACTTTTGCTTATTCATTGTGCAATTGCTGATGACTATTCATTTTTTTCAGAATCTGGTGTGCCACTTCCATAGCTTGGTAGCCTTCAAAGGCCGACACCCGCACCGGCTTGTCGTGCAATACCGAGTGCGCAAAGGCCGCCAACTCTTCGCGGATAGCATTTACCGCAGGCACCTCGGGCAGCTGCACCGATAATATTTTCTTTTGCCCATTGGCCAGCGCTAGCGGCACATCTAGCACACTGTGGCTAGTGCCCGTATCATCGCCTAGGTTTATAATTTCGGTTTTCTTGTCCAAGAAGTCTACACTTATATAAGCATCTCGCTGAAACAAGCGCATCTTGCGCATCCGCTTCATAGATATGCGGCTGCTTGTAAGGTTGGCCACGCAGCCGTTGTCAAATTCTATGCGGGCATTAGCTATATCAGGCGTCTCGCTCATCACCGCCACCCCACTTGCCGATATCCTTTTCACCGGCGACTTTACCAAATGCAGCACAATATCTATATCGTGTATCATCAAGTCTAGTATCACAGACACATCTGTGCCACGCGGGTTGAAGGTTGCCAGCCTATGACACTCTATAAACATCGGCTGCAAAGCCCTATTGCCCAACGCCAGCAATGCCGGGTTGAAACGCTCTACATGCCCCACCTGGCATTTTACATTCGCCTCCTTCACCAGCTTTATCAGCTCCTGCGCCTCGGCCAGCGTATTGGTCAATGGTTTTTCTATAAACAAGTGCTTGCCCATCAGCAGCGCCGTCTTGGCCAGCAAGTGGTGGTGTATCGTAGGTGTCACTATATCCACCGCATCGCAGGCCGCCAGCAAGCCCTCCAAAGTAGCATACCTTGGCACCTTATACAGCGCGGCAGCCGCCTCGGCC
>JADLEN010000189.1 GCA_020846105.1 Chitinophagaceae bacterium
TGAATATCATTTCACGAATTTCATTAGCTATTTCTTGCACTTCCTCGGGCAAGTTTTCAATGTAATTATCTACGTCTTTGTGGTACATTTTTATCCTTCTATATAGTCTAGGTCTTTATGAAAAGTATCTTCGGTTTTGATAGTAGCGTACATTGCCAAAGCCAATACCACAGTGCCTATTGCTATCGCAGAACCAACAAAGCCTAATTCAGAATTGGCATTGAGATAGGTAAAAACAGTAGTAAGAATTACCACCGCACCGCGCACAAAATTGGGTGCTGTG
The DNA here is from genome assembly GCA_020846105.1 of Chitinophagaceae bacterium. Lineage (GTDB taxonomy): Bacteria > Bacteroidota > Bacteroidia > Chitinophagales > Chitinophagaceae > Rurimicrobium. The sequence goes on from JADLEN010000189.1 coordinate 284, forward strand.
GTCGTTACCGTCGCGCGAATATTAGTGCCAAACTGTTCGGAAGCCGACGCCATAAATACCGACCAATAACCGTTGGGAATACCAACAAACAGCAGCATCCAATAAAAAATAGTATTGCTCACGCCATTGCACATAAACAAAATTGCGAGTGTCACGATAAGTGCACTCAACGAAATAATTAAAGCCTTTTTGCGTGAGCGCAATTGCTGACTCAGCAAGCCTGTGAGTAGCGCGCCCACAGACGCGCCGATGTAATGATACATCACCGCACGGCTGCCCACTACCTCGCCCACAATGTGCAATTCGGTGGCCAATTCGGTGGCAAGCGTTACCAAAATACCGATGGTAAACCAAACAGGAATACCAATAAAAATGCAACGTACGTACTTGACAAAATTATTCTTTACCAAAAGAAATTGCATAAAACCACCGCGTTTTATTTCGCTCGTTTTTACTTTTGCAAACATCCCAGACTCTGCCACCGACACGCGCAAAAGCAGCAGCAGCAAGCCCATACCGCCACCCACATAGTAGGCCACACGCCAATCGAATTGGTCGGCAACAAGAAAACCCACTACCGCACCGGCAATACCAATGCCCGAAACAATGCTCGTGCCAATACCGCGTTTTTCTTTGCTCATCACCTCGGCTATCAGTGTGATGCCAATACCCAACTCGCCCGCAAGACCAAAGCCTGCCACAAAACGAAGCGCATAATATTGTTCGATATTCGTAATCATTCCGTTGAGGAAATTGGCGAGCGAGTATAAAAGTATGGTGCCAAAAAGCACAGAAAGCCTGCCCTTTTTATCGCCAAGAATACCCCAAACAATACCACCAATCAGCATTCCCGTCATTTGCAAGTTGAGGAGATTGATTCCTTTTTGGGTAAGCTCGGCACCAGTATAGCCAAGGGCCTCGAGACTAGGCACGCGCACAATGATAAACAAGATGAGGTCGTACACGTCTACAAAATAGCCGAGCGCAGCGATGATAACTAAGAGCCGAACGTTATTGGTATTGTTCATTGTAATAAAGCAAATTGAATAAGTGAACAAAGTAGAAATTTTATTTGGGAAATCAACCCACCCCAACCCCTTCCAAGAGGGGAATTATTATCTTCGCTGTTGCGATGCGCTTTATCCACACCCATATCAGCTATATTCTTGGCCATTATAAAGGCGAAATGCCTCTGTCAAATTATCTGAAATATTATTTCAAAAAACACCCCATACTGGGTAGTCGCGACCGTAAGCTTATTTCCGAAATGGCCTATTGTTTCTACCGCTGCGCAAAAGGTTTCGACAATAAAAAATATAGCCAAGCCGAATTGATTGACGCTTCACTTTTGTTGGCCGAAAGCAATTTGCCACAGCTTACAAAATTAATTTCGGAACATTGGCAAAGCCAATATGGCAAGGACTTTGAAGATAATTTCATCTTTTTAAAAGAAGCGAAATTTGATTTTGAAATTGACAAATTATTCACCAACAACATCACTTTTTCCGAAGGAATAAATAAAACAGAGTGGCTACACACAATGCTGCGCCGCCCCCGATTGTTTATACACATAGTGCCGCAATATTTTGCTGAGGCTTCGAGGCTTTTACAAACAGCCGAAATAGATTATGAACAGATAAACGACCATTGTTTTGCCTTTGCCAACGGCACTACAATAGAAAAAATATTGGCGCCTAAGATGTACCGCATCCAAGATGCTTCTTCGCAAAAGACAGCAGCATATTTTAAAATGAAAGACACAGAAACCCTGTGGGACTGTTGCAGCGGCGCAGGCGGCAAAGCCTTGCTAGCAAAGGATGTAGCGCCCCATGCCACACTCTGCGTGAGCGATGTGCGCAAAACAATTCTCGACAATCTTGCCGAGCGATTTGCATTGTATGGCTACCCAATACCCGAGCGCTTGATACTCTCGGCAGATAGTGCCTTACAAACAAAAAAGCTATTGGGAGAACGAAGGTTTCAGCACATCATAGCCGATGTGCCTTGCAGTGGCTCTGGCACCTGGGCACGTACGCCCGAACAGCTTTATTTTTTCGAACCGGCAACGCTATCAGATTTTGCGAAGCGACAAAAAGCAATTGCCAATAATGCCTTGCAATACTTAGAAAATGGCGGCACTTTTGTTTATATTACCTGCTCGGTTTTCGAGGCCGAAAACGAGGAAGTACTGCAAGACATTTTAGCCCACAATCCGCAGATTACATTGCAGCAGCAACAGCTGATTAACGGTACAGCAATGGGTGCCGACAGCATGTTTATCGCCGTCTTGCGGCGCTGAGGCTTTTATCAGCTTCGTACAGCTTGATTTGTTAAGGATAAAAACCGTCTTTAAAAATAGCTATACCTGATATACAATTTACCAGCCCCTTTATCGGTAGCCACATTAATAGGCTCCATATCAATACTTACTATTTTATTTTGCCCTGTATAGTCCGGCGAGGCAATAGTAAAAGTAACTTTCTCGGTATTGTCCGCTGTTGAAATAAGGATTTTGGCACCTCTCATTAATACTACAGCTGTGCCTGGGCCTGCCTTATCAGATATATTATAGGTATAAGTGCCTGGCGTATTCATAGAGCCAGCAGGCAAAAATATATCAAGCTCTATACCACCCGAAGAATAAGAAGTAATATTAATTCTTGAAGCACCATCAGCAATCTGATTTTGCACCAGGTGAGGCGTATAAGTATCGCTATTTTCTACAAAAATGCCGTACAACTCCGGCACACTCAGCTTGAAACTATACTCTTTTGTAGTACTAGCCGATTTCCCGATTAGTTTTACTGGATAGGTACCTGCTTTGGTGTTAAAGGTCTTAAAACCCAACTTGCTTTCAAATGTAGGAATCCCCGAAGTATTGCTAAAAACACCACTTGCCCCCGAGGGCAAGCCTGACAATTCTAAATTCACTGTCTCTTGTTTGCCCCCATCTTTCAAGGCAATATTAAGATTCATAGTAGCATATAAATCTGCATCCGTAATGCCATTAATGGTAAAATTTTCAGTAACAACAGGTGTTGTATTATTCTTTTCATCTTTCTTGCTGCACGAAACTATTAAAAGTGAGGCAAGGCAAAATTGTAATATCGTTTTCATAGTGTTATTTATTTTATCAAAATTACATTATTCAGCAAATATTCAATTGAGTAAAATTGAAGTGTTTTTAAATTTTTATGGTCGTTTTATCTACTATCAACAGCATTCTAGGCTTCAATGAATGTTTTGGGAATTTGATGGGTAGCAATTATTTTGTTGATAATCAAAATGTTGCAGTCGGAAGACGGCATTTTACTAAGGACGATTAGGCCTGAGCTACAATTACCATCGCCGCATACTTGGCACAACGAAGACAGACTACGGGGAGGGGGCTGTGGGCGCTGTGGTGTGAAACTTGTAAATGATATTCGAATAATATTCAATAAAACAATGTCATCAAAATATTTTCTACTTTTGCTAAAATGACGGAAGATAAAAGCAAAAACATTCAAACTGCGCTACCAAAAATTGGCGAGGGCATCTTTTTAACAAAAGATGTCTCTAGTATTTTGCTTTTACCTTATGCCAAAGTTCGCCACCTTTTAAAAAGCTTTTGGCATGGTAATGCCTTTGGCGACGACAAAAATTTAGCAATAAATTTTTATGCGCTGATTGAATTTTACACTTTTTTTCAACTTAGAGAACTTGGTGTACCAACCTCAGAAATTAAAAAAGCTCACTCCATTTTATCAAAAGACCTAAATGTAAAATATCCTTTTGCTCTTTCTGGCATTCAAACAGACGGCAAAAAAATATGGTATGAAACATTAGGGAACTTGATTAAAATTGATGGAAAAAAGCAATATGCTATTAAGGAATTTATTAAACAATTTTTACATAAGGTTGAATTTGGAGAAAACAGTCTTGCAAAGAGATTTTACCCCTTATCCAATACAAAACAAATTGTTGTTGACCCCATGCATCAGTTTGGGCAACCAACCATTTCGGGTAGAAATATTACCATTTCAACAATAAAAAAACTTAATGACGCTGGCGAAACAATTAATGAAATTGCCTTACTTTATGACATTAAAGAAACTCAAGTAGTTAAGGCATTGGAATATTATAAACGTTCTGCCTAATGTTCTTTCTCTTCGACGAAAATGTGCCATACAAGTTTGTAAAAGGTCTTTCTTTAATAGAAGAGGCAAACCACAAAAGTAAAATTAAAGTCATAATAACTCATCCAAGAGACGCAAAAAACGAAGGCTCCACCGACGAAGAACAAATTAAATTTGCTGGAGAAAATAATGGTATAATTATCTCGTTTGACAAAGACTTTAAACATATGAAAAGCTATTTCCCTCTTTATAAACAATATAATGTAGGAACTGTAGTTTTAAATTTGTCAAAAAAACAGGCAAATTATTGGGGAATTGTAAGAGCTATCATCCATCGTTGGGAAGATTTGAAAGAGAAACTTGAAAGAGAAAAAAGACCTTTCATTTTTGAAATAACTTCTAAGGGAATTGAAAAACGAAATTTTTGAACTCGATTAATCTAAAACATTCCCCAAAAAAATAATCACACAAAAAAAATCCCCGAAACATTTACGCTTCGGGGATTTTTATTATTATCTTTTTCTAAATGATTTTTTCCATCTCAGCCATACAAAGAATATGATTAGCCAAACTGTCCAAATCCAAATCATAGAATTCTTATTTGCTCAAGTGCATACTGCGCTCTTTGTATAGATTGCGAAACCAAGGGTCACGGAGGTTTTTGATAAAACGTATCGCCTCGCCTGTGCTCTTCATCTCGGGGCCTAGTTCTTTGTTCACGTTCGGGAATTTGTTGAAGCTAAACACAGGTTCTTTCACCGCAAATCCTTCTAGTTTGTTCACCATTGTAAAGTCTTTGAGCTTGGCGCCTAGCATTACTTGTGTAGCAATGTTGAGGTAGGGCACACCGTAGGCTTTGGCTATGAAAGGCGTGGTACGGCTTGCTCTTGGGTTGGCTTCTATCACATATACGTGGCCGTCTTTGATGGCGTATTGGATGTTGATGAGCCCTCGGATGTTGAGGCTAAGGGCTATTTTGCGGGCAATGTCTGCCATCTCCTCTACCACTATTGGCGGCAGATTGAAGACAGGCAACACCGAGTGGCTATCGCCCGAGTGGATACCTGCGGGTTCGATATGCTCCATAATGCCCATAATGTGTACATCGGTGCCGTCGCAGATGGCATCTATCTCAGCCTCTTGGCAGCGGTCGAGGAAGTGGTCGATGAGGATTTTGTTGCCGGGCAAATGCTTCAATAAACTCACTACGCTTTTCTCTAGCTCTTCGTCGTTGATGACGATGCGCATACGCTGCCCGCCCAATACATAAGAAGGGCGCACGAGCACGGGGTAACCCACTTCGTTGGCCACCTCGATGGCATCGTCGGTGCCGTAAGCAGTGCCGTAGTTGGGGTAAGGGATGTTTAGTTCTTTAAGAAGGTCGGAGAAGCGGCCGCGGTCTTCGGCAATGTCCATATCGTTGAAGGAGGTACCGATGATTTTGATGCCTTTTTCTTCGAGACGCTTGGCTAGTTTGAGAGCAGTTTGTCCGCCCAATTGCACCACCACACCTTCGGGTTGTTCGTGCTCGATGATTTCCCAAAGATGCTCCCAATATACGGGCTCGAAATAAAGTTTGTCGGCAATATCGAAATCTGTAGAAACGGTTTCGGGGTTGCAATTCACCATTATCGCTTCGTATCCTGCTTCTTTGATAGCGAGCAAGCCGTGTGTGCAGCAATAATCGAACTCGATACCCTGACCGATACGATTGGGTCCACTACCCAGTACAATGATTTTTTTCTTTTCGCCACGGATACTTTCGTTGTGTAGCAAGCTGCCAGCAAGGGCTTTTTCTTCAAAAGTGCTGTAGAAATAAGGTGTTTTTGCTTCGAACTCTGCGCTACAAGTATCCACCATTTTGAACACGCGGGTAATGCCTAATTCTTTGCGGCGGGCATACACATCCTCATCGCTGCTGTCTTTCATACAAGCCGCTATTTGGTCGTCGGAAAACCCATTTTTCTTGGCTTCCCACAATAGCTCCTCGGGTATATCTTCGAGGTGCTTGCAAGCGGTTAATTGATTTTCAAGATTGACGATGTCTTGTATTTGGTACAAAAACCAACGGTCTATTTGGGTAACTTCTCTAATAGTTTTTATAGAAACGCCTGCCGACATTGCTTCTTTGATACGGAAGACTCTGTCCCAAGTTGGGCGTTTGAGGTATTCGATTAATTCTTCTGCTTTGCGACTGCTGCTAATAGACATTAAGCCTGTAGCGTTATTCTCTAGGCTCTGACAAGCTTTTTGTAAAGCTTCGTTGAAAGTGCGGCCAATCGCCATCACCTCACCCACCGATTTCATTTGAAATCCAAGGGTATCATCAGCTCCTTTGAATTTATCAAAATTCCAACGGGGTATTTTTACAATCACATAATCCAAAGCAGGCTCGAAATAAGCCGAAGTAGATTGTGTGATTTGGTTTTTCAATTCGTCGAGGTTGTAGCCAATAGCGAGTTTCGCAGCTATTTTGGCAATAGGATATCCAGTGGCTTTTGATGCCAATGCCGAAGACCGACTAACCCTTGGGTTGATTTCTACAACAATGAGTTCTTCTGTTTCGGGGTTGAGGGCAAACTGCACATTACAACCACCGGCAAAATTGCCCAAGTCGCGCATCATTGCTATGGCGGTATTGCGCATCATTTGGAAGGCAGTATCGCTCAGGGTCATTGCTGGCGCAACGGTTATGGAGTCGCCAGTATGCACGCCCATTGGGTCAAAATTTTCAACCGTACAAATAATGGCTACGTTGTCGGCGGAGTCGCGAAGCAATTCCAATTCAAACTCTTTCCAACCCAATACTGCTTTTTCTACCAGTACCTCGTGTATTGGGCTTGCTGTCAATGCCCTGCTTAATGCCTCGTCTAATTCTTCTTTTTTGAAAACAATGCTACCACCGCTACCACCAAGGGTAAAGGAAGGGCGCAATACCAGCGGGAAACCGATTTCTTGTGCAAATTCTTTTCCTTCGAGGAAGGAGTTGGCAATTTTTGCCGCACAAACGGGAATGCCCATTTCTATCATCCACTGGCGAAATTTTTCTCTGTCTTCAGCTTTGTCAATTGCTTTGATATCCACCCCTACCAATTTCACATTATGCTTTTCCCAAAGCCCCATTTCATCTACATCCTTGCAGAGGTTTAGTGCGGTTTGGCCGCCCATAGTGGGTAGCACAGCATCTATTTGGTTTTCTTCCAATATCTGCTCTATGCTTTCGGGTGTAAGCGGTAGCAGATATACCTTGTCTGCCACAATGGGGTCGGTCATTATCGTTGCCGGATTCGAGTTGATGAGGATGGTTTTGATCCCTTCCTCACGCAGGCTACGAGCGGCTTGCGAGCCAGAATAATCGAATTCGCAGGCTTGCCCAATAACGATAGGTCCAGAGCCAATAATAAGTACAGATTTGATAGAAGTGTCGAGCGGCATTAAAAAATAATAAAAGATGAAAAATCAGAGTTTTCGCGCGCTGAGCAGATTGTATATTACATACAAAAATCGGGCTCAACGCCCGAAGCGCAAAACTAAGGCAAAAATAGCTATTGGCGAAAAGATTGTGGAAAAAGAACAATCCCTTTTTATACAATTAAAAAGGCTTTGTTGTACACATTTATTTTCTCACCGAAAGTGATAGGTATTCATACTTTGTTGTATCGCCATCAGACATCTGAATGTCGGATTTTCTTATTGTCAATTGGTTTGAGGTAACCGAAAAATCAGAAATACTTGCATAATTTCTTCCAAGCTCTGTCATATACAATTTTGACCCTACAATAGAATAGGTGCCTTGTTGTTGTGTTGTTGTGTCAGAAAAATCTACCCATAAGTAAGTATTGTCTAGGTTAAAAGAAAACTCAAATCCCTTACGGGCTATTGTAGTGTCAGCCGTAACGTTGCCATTCACAATTGTTTTATAGTTATCGGTTTGCGGCAGCCAAGTACCTACAATAGAAGCATCTTTGTCCTTCTTTTTACAAGATAGTAATTGCGAAGTAGTGAATATAAAAATGCTCGCAATAAAAAGCGTAATAATCTTTTTCATAAAAAAAATTGGTATTTGCAAAATTAAAACCTGATGCGGAAAACGGAGTTGAAAATTTTCCGCCCTTGTTTGTGTTGTTAGGTTTTTTATTAGTGCCATAGCACCGCTGCTAATGTTTGCGTTCTTTAGTGGGTGACACCCCCCGCTACCAAAAAATGGCAGCAGGGGTGGTAAAAATATTGTTTTCGAGTAGTCTTGCTCCATTTTTGCGCACTCTTTTACCATTTTTACGAAGTCTTGCACCATTTTTGCGCACTCCTGCACCATTTTTATGCAGTCTGCTACCATTTTTACGCAAACTTGCTCCGTTTTTATGCATACTTGCACCATTTTTACGAAGTCTTGCACCGTTTTTGCGCAGTGGCGGCTGTAAAAGCCTGGGGCTAGTGTCTATTTTTTTTCTTCGTAGCAA
>JADLEN010000190.1 GCA_020846105.1 Chitinophagaceae bacterium
CAAAATAACATCCGCAATAGCAGTGGATTTGTTCGGGGGAAAATAAATGTAAAAGGAACTACTAAAGCCCCTTTGCTCGATGGCTTTTTAAGCACCGACAATTTACAAACAACAGTAACCCCACTCAACGCTATTTTTAAAATGCCTAACTAGAAGATTGTTTTTTCTGAAACAGGTATTCGATTTGATTCGTTTAAAATTTTGGATAGTGCAGATAATGTGGCAACTATTAATGGCGATATACTGACCAAAAATCTGAATAATCTTAAAATGGATTTGCAGGTAAATGCAAAAAATTGGAAAGCGCTAAGCTCCTCAAAAATTGACAATAAACTTTATTATGGCAGCTTAATTCTTAATACCAACCTCAATATTAATGGCTCTATTAGCAAGCCCAATATTAGTGGTACACTCAACATCTTGAAAGGCACCAACCTGTCGGTAGTGCTGCCAGACAGGGGTTTGGGGCTTGAGGACGAAGCAGGTATTGTTGTATTTGTAGATAAAAATGACTCTGGAAAATTAAAAGCTAAAGCAGCGAAAGACACATCTCTGTTTGCCAAAGTAAATCCGAACTCGGAAATTAATGTTATAATAACCACCGACCCCGAATCCGAATTTAATGTAATTATCGACCAAGCTACTGGAGACTTTCTTACTGTACGTGGCAAGGCCGCACTTAACACGTCTATTGACCCCGGTGGTAGCCTTTCTTTAAATGGTATTTATGAATTAACCTCCGGTGTATACCAACTCAATTATAACTTGATAAAACGGAAGTTTGAAATTCAGAAAGGCAGCGTTATTACATTTGCTGGCGACCCACTAAAAGCTGATATGGACGTTACAGCTGTATACAAAGCCAATGTAGCACCTTATACTTTGGTAGAAAGACAGGTGACAGATCCGGCCCAATTAGTGTTTTATCGGCAAGCACTTCCATTTAACGTGCAATTAAAAATGAATGGCCCATTGTTGCTGCCCAACCTTAGTTTTGATATAGTATTGCCTGAAAATAATACGTATAGAATATCATCTGATGCAGTACAATTGGTACAAGCAAAACTTAGCCAGCTACGAGTAGACACCTCTGAACTTAACAAACAAGTTTTTGCATTGCTGATGCTCAAACGTTTCATTACCGACGACCCTTTTGCCGCAGGAAATGGCACTAACGCTAATTTTGTTGCGAAACAAAGTGTAAGCCGCTTTATCGGAGAACAGTTAAATCAATTTGCAAATCAATTAATAAATGGTGTAGACCTATCGGTAGATCTTGCATCTACTGAAGATTATACAACTGGCGAAAGAAAAGAAAGAACAGACCTCAATATTGCTGCCTCCAAACGATTATTCAACGACAGATTGAAAGTGACGATTGGTAATAATTTTGAGTTAGAAGGTCCGCAATCAAAAAGTGCTGACCCTAATAGTGCACTTATTCCTGGCAACTTGGCCATAGACTATAGCCTCAGTGCCGACAATAGGTATATGATACGCGCCTACCGTCAAAGCCAAGACCAAGGCGTGATACAGGGCTATGTAACCGAAACAGGCGTGAATTTTATAGTGAGTTATGATTATAATCGTTTTCGTAATCTCTTTATCAGAAAGAAGATTTTGGAAATGAACAAAAAATTAAGGCAAGAACAAAATACCGCACCTGAATAAAATGAGTCCCATACCCAGAATAAGTTTTTTGTCGTTTTTTATATCAGCAATTTTTGCTCTTGCTTCGTGTAGCAATACCAAGAAATTGCCTCAAGGGGCATCATTGTATATAGGCAGCGAAATAAAAATAAATGATAAGGATGCAAGTAAAAAACAGCGCAAGTTTTTGCATAATGAATTGGCTGATGCTGTAAGACCCCTCCCCAACAAAAAAATTTTTGGCATGCGGTTAAAGCTGCGCCTATACAACTTTGCAGGAGTACCTAAAGAGCAAAAAGGTTTTAAACATTGGCTGCGTAGCAAAGTGGGCGAACCTCCAGTACTTATTAGTTCATTGAGCATACCCAACAACGAAAAACTGTTACAAAATGTACTGCGCAACCGCGGCTATTTTTTTAATAAAGTTGTAGGTACTACTATAGAGAAAAAAAGAAAAACTAATGTCTATTTCGATGTGGTTACAGGTCCACAATACAAAATCAACCAAACAAATTTCTTGGAAGATTCACCTTTACAAATAGCAAAAGACATCAATGCTATTGCCTCCAACACACTTTTAAAAAAAGGCGCACCATACAACCTTGACCTTATAAAAGGAGAGCGCGACCGAATAGATAAAGCGTTAAAAGAAAAAGGTTATTACTTTTTTAGCCCCGATTATTTATACGTAGAGGCTGACACCTCTATTGGCAACCATTTGGTAGACATGACCATGCGCTTAAAATATGACTCCATACCTGAAAATGCTTACAATGTTTACCGCATCAATGATATTTACGTCTATACCAATTATCAACTAAACCGTGCCAATGTGGATACTAGCCATGCCAATGCATTGTCCTACCAAGGTTTGTACATTGTAGACAATAGAAAAAAGTATCGCCCCTTTTTATTCCGCGATATGCTGGTGTTCAATAAAGGAGCGGTATACAACCGCAGCGAGCAAAATAAATCTATCAGTCGCCTTATCAACCTCAACACTTTTAAGTTTGTCAAAAACAGGTTTGAAACAGAAGGAGACACCCTACTCAATGCCTATTATTATTTAAGTGCATTCCCTAAAAAATCCTTACGTTTCGAGATAGGAGCCAATACCCAAAACGATAGCCGAGCGGGTTCAGAACTAAGTGTAAGCTGGCGCAATAGAAACACTTTTCGTGCAGCAGAAGAATTTAGAGTGAAGCTCAATAGTGGTTTTGAAACACAATATACGGGCATTGCCAAACAACCAAGCATCTATACCATTGGCGGAGAAGTAGGTTTTACTTTTCCATATTTTATTGTCCCATTCATTAGCCCCAAAACCAATAGTGTGGTGGTGCCGCGCACCATAATCAATGCCAAATATAGTTACGAGTCGCAGCAAGATTTATTGCGTATTAATTCTTACAAACTTTCTTATGGATACAATTGGAAAGAAACGGTACGTAAAGAACATCAGCTGTACCCCTTTAATATAAACTATGTAAAGACAGACACATTTACAAAAGTAGCCTCTACTGCTACCTATGCAAACCTTTTATTCAATGGGCTTATTATTGGCCCCACCTATGAGTTTACCTACAACTCACAAGTAGGCTCCAACAGTCCTGATAATTATTATTTTGACGGTTTGGCCGATTTTTCAGGTATCATCCTTGGCACGGTGCAAGGCGCTGATTACAGCAGCAACCCTAAAATGCTACTTGGCCAAACCTTTGCCCAATATGCCAAATTTCAAACAGACTTTCGATATTACCATAGCTACCCAAACAAAAATATTTGGGCGAGCCGTATTCTAATAGGAGCCGGTGTGCCTTTCGGAAACTCCAATCAGCTACCCAATATTAAGCAGTTCTTTAGCGGTGGCAATAGCAGTTTGCGAGGCTTTCGCTCTCGATTAGTGGGGCCTGGCACTTTCAATGAAAAACAATTGAAGGGCACAACGAATTATATACAAACCCTAGGAGATTTAAAACTCGAAATGAATACAGAATGGCGTGTAGATGTTTACAGATTTTTCAAAATTGGCATCTTTGCCGATGCAGGAAATATTTGGCTTTACAACGACAACCCAACTTTCCCGGGCGGCAAATTCAGTAGTAAATTTCTCCGAGAATTGGCTGCCGATGCAGGTCTTGGTCTGCGTTTCGATTTCAAAATCCTGCTCCTACGTTTCGATATGGCCATACCAGTGCGCAAGCCATGGCTGCCCGAAGGAAATCGTTGGGTACATAAGCAGATAGACTTTTCATCGCCGGAGTGGCGTAGCGAGAATCTCATCTTCAATTTAGCCATAGGATACCCTTTTTAGGCAACCCCAACATTATTCCAAATTATTGCTCCTACGGATAGAGGCAGTATTTAGAAGAATACTAAGGCCATAACTGAAAAAATAAAGGGAAAACACAAATTGTTTTTTTGCTATTATCAACCTTAAATCAAAATAGCTACCTAACTAATAGGTAGCCGTTTTGATGTTTACAATTAGGTTGCTCTTACTAATGCGTTTTCAATTACAGGGCAAATGCATTAGTAAGAGCAATTTTCTTTAAACACCTACTTTATCAAAGCGGCTTTGGCCAAAATAGCTAAAATAGCCTGTTCGCGAGGTTGTAAAAGGGTAGCTGCTATCTGTGCTTCAAAGCTTTCTTTGTTGCTTTTAAGATTGGGCCTTATACGTCTATTCTTGTAAGTCGGGGTGTTTTTTGCGTGTAAGTGTTTTACCATTCAGTATGTTTTTAAAGACTAAACGCAACAAATCCCAAATTATTGCTCGGTAGTAAAAAAAATATTCCCAAATACTTCTTCAAAATTTTGCTAACCAAAAGCAATTTTTCATGCTATAATTGTACCTTAGCCTACTTTCAAAATTTAATCAAAAAACACATTCTCAATGGCAAAAATTAAAGTTGTAAATCCGGTAGTAGAACTGGACGGTGATGAAATGACCAGAATTATATGGCAGTTTATTAAAGACAAATTGATACTCCCATATCTAGAGCTTGATATAAAATATTATGACCTTGGCGTAGAATATCGCGACGAAACAAACGACCAAGTAACCATAGATGCTGCAAATGCAATAAAGCAATATGGCGTAGGTATCAAGTGCGCTACCATCACACCAGACGAGCAGCGTGTTGAAGAATTTAAACTAAAGCAAATGTGGAGAAGCCCCAATGGCACTATCCGCAACATTCTTGATGGTACCGTGTTTCGCGAGCCAATAGTAATAGACAACATACCACGATTGGTAACCACTTGGGATGCACCAATCATTGTAGGCCGTCATGCATTTGGCGACCAATATCGCGCTACTGATTTTGTAACCAAAGGAAAAGGAAAGCTGACCATCAAATTCGAAGGAGAAGATGGTAACGTGATAGAGCACGAGGTTTATAACTTTAATGGCGATGGTGTGGCTATGGCCATGTACAATACCGATGAGTCTATCAGAGGTTTTGCACGCTCTTGCTTTAATATGGCACTATCCAAAAAATGGCCATTATTCCTTTCTACAAAAAATACCATTCTTAAAAAATACGACGGTCGCTTCAAAGATATTTTTGAAGAAATTTATCAAAACGAATTTAAAACTGCTTACACTACTGCAGGTATCACCTACGAGCATCGCCTGATAGATGACATGGTAGCAAGCGCACTTAAATGGAACGGCAACTTTGTATGGGCTTGCAAAAACTACGATGGTGATGTACAAAGCGATACCGTAGCACAAGGTTTTGGCTCATTAGGCCTTATGACTTCTGTATTGATAACGCCTGATGGCAAAACCATGGAAGCCGAGGCTGCACATGGTACCGTTACTCGCCACTATCGCGAGCATCAAAAAGGTCGCCCAACATCTACCAACCCCATCGCATCTATTTTTGCTTGGACAAGAGGTCTTATGTTTAGAGGCAAGCTCGATGGCAATCAGCCATTGATAGACTTTTGCCAAGCACTTGAAGATGTGTGTATTGAAACTGTAGCTAGTGGCAAAATGACCAAAGATTTGGCCGTTTGTATCCACGGCAACAAAGTAAACCATGGCGAACACTACCTCTACACCGAGGAGTTTTTGGATGCCTTGGATAGCAACCTGAAAGCGAAATTGGCTTAATATTTTTTCAAAGCAATGAAGTATCAATCCCAATAGCGGGTTGCGCTTCATTGCTTTTTTAATTCTGTATTTTATGAATGACAATACAATTGTTTGGATGCGCAATGCCAACATTTACCAAGGCAAATCGCTGATACTTTCTGATGTAAATTTTGAGGTAAACAAAGGAGAACTTGTGTACATGATAGGCAAGACCGGAAGCGGAAAATCTAGCCTACTCAAAACCCTTTATGGCGACTTGTACCTACAAGAAGGAGAAGGTAATGTGGCAGGTTTCAACCTTAAAGACATGAGTTGGAAAACCGTACCGCTATTGCGCCGCAACTTGGGCATTGTGTTTCAAGATTTCAGACTATTGAGCGATAGAAATGTGTACAACAATCTAGAATTTGTACTCAAAGCTACTGGCTGGACAGACAAGGCTTTAATGAAGGAAAAAATAGAAA
>JADLEN010000191.1 GCA_020846105.1 Chitinophagaceae bacterium
AATGCTCAAACCAATACGACAGCTTGATAAGCAATTTATTCTTCAACACACCAAGTTGCACCGAACCTTCGGGCCACATATCCCGTACTTCAAAAACGAATTTTTTGCGCCGGATTTTTTTGGCCACCAAACCCAAAAAACCAACGGTAATAGGGCCTGAAGATGCTACTGCTACATCGTACCGCAACCGAAATACATAGTATACCGCCAGCACGATGTATTGCAAAAACCGAAAAATACGCTTTAGCGTACTGTCCTTATTGGACTGTGGCACATTGAGCACTATGACATCGATACCATCAATGGCAAAATGCTGACGCCAACCTTTAAATGCTTCAATATCGCTTTTATCGTAAGGCGATGTAATAACGGTTACTTCATGCCCTTCATCTACCCAGCGGCGACACATCTCATACACACGTGTACTCCACCCACCTTTTGTGGTGCCGAAGTATTGGTAGAAATAGATGATTCGCAATTTTTCTGAACGCATAGACAGGAGCTGGAATTTACAATGAAGGAAGCTGAAGTAATTCGCCTACTTTATAATCATCTGCATTATTTAAGAACGGACCATGGGCGCCTTCCGGGAACATGGTGATTTCGCCAAAGAAAATGCGATCGTCGTGCAAATACAAATCCACCCTGGCGAATAAAAAATCCTTACTAAGTTTTCTAACCACTTCCAGCATTTCGTTGAGCTGTGCTGGCTTGGGTACCTCTTCTTTGGCAATGGCATAACAAATGCTGAAATCGAGTTTCTGCCAGTTGATATCGTAGTACGCCCTTTCATGTTTGGTAAAACGGCCAATGTCAATTTGCACAAAAGCTGGCTCACCATTGAAGCAGAAAAACTTATAATCTTCAATATTGTACCGCAGAAAAGACTCACACAAAATAGCTGGCGGAATGTTTTTATACTGATACTCCCGGCTCAGATAAAAGGCATTATAACCCAACCAACGATTGAACTTTTTTCTCGTTAGTGCAATATCTAACGTTTGCTTATTGGTGCATACCACATTCCAGCCAGAACCGTGGTTTGTTTTCAATACAAACTTTTCTGGCAATTGCTCAAAGGGGATTTCTGTAGCCGTGTTGTACACGCCCAACACGGGTATCAGGTATTGTTCACCTATTTTTTCTTTTACATATTCCCGCACTGCTACCTTATCCGCCACCAAAGTGCCCAAAGGGTTTTGATGATGCATTTTCAGGTAATTGAGCTTCTCATTGAAAGAACGTGGATGCTCCAAATTCATGTCGTAAAATGGAGCATTAAATCTTTTAAAAGTGAGGTATGTGGTAAGAATATGGAAATGCTTATCCGGCAGTTGTATGAATACATACCGGCAAAGCAAATAGTAAATATGACGTAAGAAATCTTTCATGTGCTTGAACTTATTTTCCCGAATACTGATCAATCAATTGATGATACTTATCCGCAATCTTTTTCATATTCACTTCGTAATTGGCATACGATTCAATAAAAGCACGGTTATCATTCACTGCCTTTGATAATACTTCGGGTTGATGATAGAGTGTGATGATTTTATTTGCCAATGAAGCACTGTCGTTTACAGGAATCAATTGTCCGTTATCACCATTGCGAACCCAATACCTGTTGCCAGGCAAATCTGTTACCAATGGATAACAACCAGCAGCCATGGCTTCAAACAAGGATGCACTCACCCCTTCTGTCATGGGCATGCTTACATAAAAGGTGCTGCTGGCCAAATACAAAGGCAAATCATGATTGTGAATGCGGCCAAGAAATTTCACGTCTTGCTGTAAACCCAAAGCGGTTACATACGCTTCCAATTCCTGTCGCATTACACCATCACCAACAATGAGCCATTCCAGTGCTATCCCTGCTTTTTTGATGGTTGCTGCTGCATCAAAAATCACTTTGTGGCAATACACCCATGTAAGGCTTCGGGTAACAATTACCCGCACGGGATGCTGTTGTTTTTGTGCGATTGTGGTGAACTGAAACTTACGTAAATCAATGCCCTTCGGCATCACCATTACTTTTTGCATATCTGTTCCCACACGTTGCATGTGCTCTGCCATTACAGGTCCCCAGGCATGCAGCACATCAGCATTGGCAAATGCTTTTTGTTGCAAACGCTTTTTAAGGGGAATGAGGATAGAACCTACAGGAAACAAATCGGTAACGCCTTGCTGTGCCACGGCTATGGGATGCACACCACTTACAGCCGCAAGGTAGCCATAACTTGTGGTGCGTTCAGCTATAACCATGTCGGGGTGTTCTTGCTTTACTTGCCGGTGTACCTGCCAAGGCCCCAGTAAAAGAAATTCTATAAAGCGGAAAAATTTTTTCCACCCTGCTCCTTCGCCTTTTAGTTCGTAACTTATGATGTCAAAATCGCCAAATTCTTTCAACCCATTGATCCAGGTTTGGGCATCGGCTCTAAAAACTTCGCCTAGAAATAATATTTTCCTTTTTTTCTTCAAATTACCCTTTGAATAGCTCATAATATGTAGAAACGATTCTTATTACGTTATTTTTACTATAGTTTCTATTTACAAATTCGGAAAGCTCTCTTCCCCATTTGATTTGCAAGTAAACATCCTTTCCGAGCTTGACCATTTCTTCTGCCAATGTTCTTTCATCATGTGGGGGCACTAGCGCACCCCATTTACCATCGCCAAGTATTTTGGGTATTTCGCCAACTGATGTTGAAATAATAGGCTTTTTGTAGATACCTAACTCAAGCACCGAAAGTGGAAGACCTTCAAATCTAGATGATACAACACCTATGTCTGCAGATTGAATTAGAGCTGCAACTTCTTTGCATTCGCCTAAGTCAATAACATTATCATTTAATCCTAATTCATTGATTAGATTAATGACCTGCTTTTTATATTCTGGTTGTATGTCTTTTCCTGCTAACCATAGTTTGGCATCAGGAATTTCCCTCAATACTTCCTTAAATGATTTTATAAGCGTAAAATGTTCTTTTTCCACTCTGTAATTTGCAAGACTCAAAAAAGTAACATTACCCTTTAAAGCTTTAAACCGTTCTAGCTCTGAAAACTGTGGCTCTTTTAATTCCGGATAATTGGGTAGATAAATTTTCTTATTCTTTTCAAGAATAATATGAGCTTTAGCCCATTCCAACATTGTTTCACTTACGCAAATGTATCCATCTATCCATTTACCCCACATTTTCACCCCCTTGTTGAACTTTTCTGAAGATGAGATTCTAGAGCCTAAATGATCGTGCCAAATCACATGTAGGTTTGGTAAAAAAAAATATTTTGCAATTATAGACCAATATACGCTGTTGGTGTGTGCATGAATAATATCTACCTTTTGTTTTTTTAGAAAAATGATAAATTTTACGAATGCAGCAATATCAAATTTACCATTCTTCTTTAAACAAATTTTAGGTATATCACTATTAAGTAGAGCGGATCCATAGCCTTCCTCTCTAGAAATTATCATTGCTACTTGAAACGATGTATTTTGATGTAAATCATTAATCATATTAACAGCTACCCGTTCAGCACCGCCCAGATTGGTTGTGTCTATCATATGTGCTATAGACAACCGTTTTTCACTCTGCATCATGCATTATCATTTATTTATTAATATGTTATTATAAACTTCCATAAGCTTAGAACGTACTGCATCTTCTGAAAAATTCGTGGCTACGTAATTCCTTAAATTTTCAGCTCTTTCTTTCGCAATTTTCCTGTTTGCTAACACATAAGCTAGTGCTTTAGATAACTCAAAAGAATCTCCATATGGTACAATCCACCCCCTATCATCCCCAATTATGTAAGGCATCTCACCAACTGCTGTACAAACTACCGGTAAACCACAATAACCGTATTCGAGGAGTGCAAGTGGCATTCCTTCAGATTTAGACGATAATACCGCCACATCTGCCTGATGTAAGTACATCCAGGGATTATTATTATTTGTAATGATTTGAACTTTGTCAGCTAAATGTTTGGCGTAGATCAATTCATTAATCTGCTCAAAGTATTTTTCATCACTTATATTACCAATTAACAACAATTGAATATCGGAGGCTTGCTCTAGGAGCATATGAAAAGCTTCAATTAATGTTAAGTGATCTTTTTGTGGTCTAAGGTTAGCAACGCAAATTATCGTTTTTATTCGATTGTTTTTTTCTTGGACTCCAACGGCAGTATTATTGGTAACATAATTGGGCATCCAAAATATTGACTTACGACTATTTAAGAGCCAACGCCTATTTGATTTCAACAAATTGTGCGACACACAAAAAACAGCATCGAAAAAAAGTGAAAATATTTTATAAGGGTAAGGCCTAATTCCCAGATTATTTATTTTCCCTCCAAAATGATCATGCCAAACAATTTTAAACTTAAAAAAAGGCTTGAGAATAGTGGGCCAGAAAAAAGAAGTACTGTGTGCGTGTACTAATTTTATATCGTTATTTTTAAAAATGTTGATTAGCTTCTTAAATGCCTTGTAGTCAAATACTGTCCTTTTGTGCAATAATTCTACTTTTAATTTCGGATGTATTTTTTCCATCAGCTGTCCATCAACTCCACCTCTAGATACAACAAGAATAACCTCAACGCCTTCCAAATTATGAAGTAATGTAGCAAAATTGACTGCCACAATTTCAGCCCCCCCCGCATCTAAATTATCTATCATTTGAATGATTACCATACAACAAATTTTGCAATTTTCATAGAAGCTGTTTACATTTTTAAAGCAAAGGAATGACCCGTAGCGCATTTATAGAGAGAAAAAATGGGGTACAAATGGAATTGTTACAGCTTTCTTAAAAAAGTGAAAAAAGATGAATTTGAGATTCTCATTTGTTCTAATTGGGCAACCAGCCTTTGGATCTTAATAGATTGAGCTCTTGACGGAACCATTGCTCCAATTGGTAATGGTTGGGATAATCCAAAATCGACTTGACCGGGGCGGCCATCATGGCATCGAATTGCGCCTCAGTAATGCCCAGTTTTTTAATCACAAACAGCCGGTCGCGGTGGTTTTGCAGCTCCGGTTGCTGCGGTTGCTGCAACGTGGCCAACGCCTCTTCCCTGCTCACTTCACCCGTACTCATCATGAGGCAGCTGAGGTGGGCTTTGCGCTTATCAATCCCAAACTTTTTGGGCAAGATGTACGACTGAAAAAAACGAGTATAAATCGATTCGTGATGCTTGCCTTCGTAGGGCCGGTAGCCCAGTTTTTCCTGAATAATGGCCATCGCCTCGTCTTTGCGAAAGGGCACATAATTGAGGATGCCCACATTTTTGATGCGCAGCACCAGGTTGTAATACAAAAAACGAGCTACGGATAAATGCGGCAAATGCCGGATGGACTTACTGCCAAACTGCTGTTGCACCGAACGGATGTATTTCCAATCGAGATGGCCCCTTGCCCAACTGGGTGGCAGCATGCCCTCGCTGCGAAAATTCATGCCGGATAAAATGTAGCTGACGCCAAACTTGGCGGCAACTTTGTATAGGGTAGCAAATATGATATGGTCGGTGGGAATTTCGGCATCGGGCGTTGAGGCTTGCAAAAACGACCATTGCAAATCTCGAAAGGTTTCCCAATCGAGTACTTCGGTGTACAGGTCAATTCGCAAATGCTGCAGCAGTCGTTCAATGTTTTTTACGGCCAGCTCACTGTTCCAGCCATTGTCGAGATGCACTGCCAACGGCCGCAGCCCCAGTTCTTTTACCAACCAGGCCACGTAGGTGCTATCCACGCCACCACTCACCCCAATGATGCAATCGTATTGTTTTCCCTTGCCGGCTTTTTTAATGGATGAGACAAGCTTCTCCAATTGTTGTTTGGCCAGCTCCGGTTCGGGTACCCGTATTTTTAGTTTTTGTGTAAATGCATGGTAGTAATTGCATACGCCATCCGCATCGAACCGGATATCCGGATCGGCGATGTTGTCCATAACTGTTTTGCTGCAAATTTGGTAGGCCATGCTATTGGTCAAATGTACGGCGCAGCGTGGCTGCATCGGGATAGTTGATGAGCACGGCTTTGTG
>JADLEN010000192.1 GCA_020846105.1 Chitinophagaceae bacterium
CGAAAAGGGTTCAATAAATATGAAAACATTAGCCAATTGAGGCACGTACCTTTGATGAATGATGAAAAATATCGTAAACTTGCACCCTATTGTACAATAGACTAAATCAGACTTATGAATTTTACACAAACAGAAACGCAAGCCCAAATCACAGAAATGATTCGTGATTTTGCCAATAAACATATCCGACCTGAAATGATGGAGTGGGATGAAAGCCAAAAATTTCCAATTGAAGTGTTTAAAAAACTAGGCGAATTAGGTCTAATGGGCGTACTAGTACCTACCGAATATGGTGGTAGTGGGCTTAGCTATTTTGAGTATATAACTGTGGTGAGCGAAATCGCTAAAGTTTGCGGCTCTATTGGGCTTTCAGTGGCGGCACACAACTCATTGTGCACTGGCCATATCTTGTATTTTGGCAATGACGAGCAAAAGAAAAAATACCTACCTAAACTAGCTACAGCAGAGTGGATTGGCGCTTGGGGCCTTACTGAAGCCAACACCGGTAGCGACTCTGGCAATATGCAATGCGTAGCCACAAAAGACGGTGACGACTGGGTAATAAACGGCACTAAAAACTGGATTACACACGGTATCACGGGTGATGTGGCAGTAGTGCTTTGCCGTACAGGCGAGCCACGCACTAAAAATAATGTAAGTGCATTTATTATAGAAAAAGGCACACCTGGCTTTACCTCAGGAAAAAAAGAAAACAAATTGGGTATGCGCGCAAGCGAAACGGCCGAATTGGTTTTTGATAATTGCCGCATCAGTAATGCGCAACTTATGGGGAAAGAAGGTGAAGGCTTCAAGCAGGCGATGAAAATCCTTGATGGTGGCCGTATTTCAATTGCATCACTTGCACTTGGCATAGCCAAAGGTGCTTACGAAGCGTCTGTAAAATATGCAAAGGAGCGTCATCAATTCGACCAGCCAATTGCTAATTTCCAAGCTATATCTTTCAAATTAGCAGATATGGCCACTAAAATTGAGGTTGCAGAAAACTTAATTTATCAAGCAGCAGATTTGAAAAACAAGCATTTGCCAATGACCAAAGAATCGGCAATGGCAAAATACTATGCTTCTGAGGTGAGTGTTCAGGTAGCAACTGATGCAGTCCAAATCTTTGGTGGCTATGGCTATACAAAAGATTTCCCTGTAGAAAAATATTACCGTGATGCTAAGTTATGCACCATCGGAGAAGGCACTTCTGAAGTACAAAAATTAGTAATCTCTAGAGCAATACTTTCTTAATTTGTTACTAATAAAAAACGCCCTCAAATATAAATTTGAGGGCATTTTTATTATTGCAAAAGTCCTGCGCTCCACTGAAGAGCGTAAAGCGTTTTGAAGTATTTTGTTTTAACGGCTATTAGCTTTTGCAGCGCATCAAGGGCTTTGTTTTCGCGGCTATTTATAAGAAATAACGAGCTTTCACCATTGGCAAATTTTGTTTCTTCGGCGCTCACCATTCGTTGGTAGTTTTTATAATTTTCGCTTTGCAGCTCTACTTGGTTGCGTAGCATCGCCCATTCATTGAAATAGCTTTTAACTTTTATAGCTACTTGCTGGCGTTTTTGATCTTGGTCTAGCTGCGTGTTTTCAATTTTCAATTTTGCCATTTTATAGGCCCCTCTTCCGCCTGACAATCTTAGGGGCATCTCAAATTTGAGTGCATATTGATAATTGTTCTCAAACAGAGGGAAATTATCAACTGTCTTTGCAAAATCGTAACCTTTGCCCAATTGGTTGTAGCGAAAATCTATCTTCGGCAGCAATTCCTGAAATTTCAATTTTCGTTCTATCGTCAGTGCTTCTATTTTGAAATCATAAATCATCAAATCGGGGTGGTATTGCGCAGCTAAATCTAATAAATTTGCGAGCACCACATTAAATTTTTCGATTTGAATTTCGTTATCCCATGCCGCATCTGGTTGCACATATTCGGGCAAGTTGTAGGGTGTGCCTTCTGCCGTCCACAAATATGCAGATAGTTGTAATCCTGCATTTTGAAATTCTAAAAACTGCTCATTTTCTTGGTACCGAAAGCTCAACAATTGCGTCAGAGCCTCCGTTGTGTCTATCGCTGGGCGTTCTCCATTGGCATATGCTTTGCGCACTAGCAAAAGGCGTTTTTCATTAACCTTCACTGTGTTTTTTATCACCAAATAAGCTTGATAAGCACGCACCCAATACCAATAATTTTCCATTGCGGCAAACGAAAGGTCATTGATTAATGCACGTTGCTCTGTCAGCGCCATTGTTTTGAAAATTTTTGCCTGCTGCAATGCGGCTCGGCGCTTGTCCATCAACAAACCTTTGGCTAGAGGGATATTGACTCCTACGAGGCTCGATTCACCTGCTGTGCGTGTAGGGTCGAGACGATTGCCACTGAGGTCTGAAGTGCCAGCAAATACATCAATACCAAACCAAGTTGGAATTTTTAATTCAGGGCTTATGTCAGTGTAATAATCTGTACCAGTAAAAGTTTTTGACCCTATATAAGTGCTAAGCAATGGATCGAAACCTGCGCGGGCATTAAGTAATGCGGCTCCAGATTGCTCTACTCCTATCTGGGCTTGGCGTATCACAGGGTGGTATTGCCGAAGAATAGACAGCACCTGCTCGGCATTCAGTTTCAACGCAGTAGTGTCTGCAGCAGCCCCAGGTTTTACGGCAACAAAAAGAATATTCAACAACAAAAAAACATATCGAATCGAGCGCATTATTTTTTGGATTTATCCTTTCCTTTTGAATCTTTTAATTGATAATAATCGGGCGGAAACCCGTTTATATTTCGCCAAAGCTCGTACCAAATGGGCACATCTTTTAACAAGGCAATACCTTGCGCACCGCTCCCTATTTTTATTTGGGAGGGCCATTTGCGGTCGGTACTATCTTCTACCACTAATACCCTGAATAGGCCATTAGAGCTGATATTATTTTCGTAAGCAATGATGCGTCCGCCAAAGGTTCCGAAGCTACCTTCGGGCCACCCACTAAAAACAATTGCAGGAAACCCATCGAACATGAAACGTACTTTTTGGCCAACATTTATTAGTGGCAAATCTATAGGTCGCACATACATTTCCACCGCATAATCTGTACGCGTGGGCACAATAACAGTTATCTGTTCGCCTTCTTTTATAATTTCGCCGATACCAGATTTCATGGCTTGTATTATTTGCCCGTCTTGGGGCGCAAGTATTAGGTACATTCCGTTTCGGATTATGTAATTACTTACTTGGTTTTCTAGCTTCGCTATATCACTTTTGCCGCTCGCTATTTGGCTAAGGCTTTGAAATTGGTCGCCTTCGGCTTTGCTTATTTTTTCGGTATATTCTTGCTCCACGCTATTTTGCTCTATGCGCACGTTTATTAACTCTTGTTGCGTTTGTGCTATTTTATTTTCGGCTGTAATTTTCTTTGCGAATGCGTCTTGAGCGTATATGTTGCGCTGCTGCAATTGGGTTTGGGATACCAATCCGTCGGCAAACATTTTTTGCTGCCGTTCATATTGGTCTTTCGCAAGTTCGTAAGCATTTTCTATGGCTTTAAGCTCTGCTTGCTCACCTGTTAGTTTATTATTGAGCTGACCAATTTTGTTGTTCAGCTGTTCTATTTTCAAGCCCTTCGCTTTTCGCAATGCTGTTATTTGGGTTGCGGCTGTCCCTACCTTCTGCTGGTAATAACCTATTGCGCCTTTTTTGGCTGCAACCTGCTCTTGGGTGCGCCCTACAAGATTGGGGTCTAGATAGTCTTCTTTAATTTCTGAAATCTGTAAAATGGTATCCCCTTTTTTTACAAAATCACCTTCTTTTACCCACCATTTCATAATCTTACCTGGTATGGGCGAGTTTATTTCTTGCGGGCGTTGGTCTTGGTACAAGGTAGTTATATCGCCTTTGGCTTTTATATTTTGGGTCCAAGGCAGAAAAGCGAGGATAAGCATAAAACCAAATATCCCCCAAAACCAAAACTTGACTTTGCTCTTGTAGTGAACCCGATATATAGCCCCAAAGGATTTTAAAGAAAAATCTTCTTGCATCTTCTTAGTTTATTTTTTATAAAGAATTTGTAAGCCGCCATTGCTCAATTCTAATTCTTGGTCACAAATAGAAGCAAAATCGGGGTCGTTGCTAGCCACAATAATCGTTGCTCTTTGCTTTTGGCTAATAAGGTAAAGCTCTAATTTTGCTTTTTGGGTGGCATTTAGCCCATCAAATGGCTCGTCTAGGAGTAAATAATTGCCCTCATTGCACAAGGCGCGCAGCAATAGTATCTTTTGGATAATACTGCGCGATAATCGCCTTCCGCTTGCATCTATTTTTGTTTCGAAGCCCCACGCTTGGTTTTGCAAAAAGTTTTCAAAACCTATTTTTTCAGCTATTGCCATTATTTTTTCTTCCGATACTTCCGCTCTACCCATCGATATATTATCCAATATTGTTCCTGTAAAAATATCTTGTTGTTTCAGCAATACGCCCATTTTTTGCCTAAGTGGAATCAATTTATAACTATCAAATGGCAGGTTATTAATCATATATCCGGGCTTGTAAAGACTATAAATACCACTCAATATTTTTAATAAGGTAGTTTTTCCCGAGCCTTCGCTACCGCTGATGCAATTGAGCGTGAATGGAGCAAATTTTGCATTCACATTTTTGAACAATGGAATTGCGTCTTTAAATCCAAAATTAAAATCGACAAGTTCAATGGATAACTGGTTAGATTTTATTTCAAAATTTCCTGCTTCTTCGGTAGTCAACTCAGTGACACTTGCTAGTTTTTCCAAACCAGTGCTGAGATCATATGCGCTATCAAGGTTTTTTATAATTTTTTCAACAGAGGAAATGATACTCAAAATAACGATTTCGGATGCTATAAATTCACCAATATTCAATTTTTGATCTAGCAAAAGATACACCCCCAATACCAATAATACTGCGGTAATCAAAACTTTAAACCCAACCAATATTTTGTATTGTACCAATAACACGCTAAAGTGTTCGGTTCGCGCAGCTAGGTATTTCAAAACACGACTGTCTGTGTTTTTCAACTCCATTTTGCTGTCTTGACTAAATTTAAAAGACTTTACCGCCCTTGCCATATCTTGTAACCAAAATACTACTTCATATTTATGGGTGCTTTCTTCCAAACTGGTACTTAAGCCGCGTGCACTTGTAAGTTTTAAAACAAAATAAAAAACCGCTACAATGATAAAACCTAAAACAATAAACAATGGATGGTACAATGCCAAAAGTATAAGCCCAAAAAGTATTTGAATAAGTGCCGTGGGGATTTCTAAAAGTATTTTTGAAATGCTTTTCTGAATCGTAACTGTATCAAAAAATCGGTTCACCTTTTCGGGTAAGTAATAGCTATCAATACGCAACAAATCGAATTTTGGTATTTTTTCTGCAAAAGCAATCGCATTACGAACGAAGATGCGCTGCTGTATTCGCTCGATAATTTTCATCTGATTGATTTGTAGCAGGCCTACCGCAAATACACCCGACACTACTAAAAAAATAAGCACATAAATAGAGGTAACCATAGATGCACCAAGCACAAACCCAATAATAGCTTGCACACCTACTGGCAGGCTAAGTTGCACCAATCCATTGAGAATAGCATAAAAATAAATAGAAACAATGTCTGCTTTGTCGCTATTTATCAGCTGCCAAAGCCGCATAAAGGGTTTAAATGAGTTCATATAAAATAGTTGCAGGCAAATATACCATTAATGAATAAAAAGATAGCTTTACTATCGTCTGTAGTTGCAAAACTTTTCTTAATGAAAATTTCTTTACTTTTGTGCAAAACCACGTGCAATGAATTTTCAGGTTAGTTTTAAAATGAATGAAAATATTTTTCTCCGCGACCCCGAAGGTAGCGAAGTGGGCAAAGAAATCGTGAAAAATGCGATTGATTTAATTTACGAATTAGGTTTCGAAAAATTTACTTTTAAAAAATTAGCTGTCGAAATTAATAGCACAGAAGCCACTGTCTACCGATATTTCGAAAACAAGCACCGCTTATTGTTGTATATCATCAATTGGTATTGGAAATATATTGAGTTTCTGCTTCATTTTCAATTACAAAATGTAAATGACCCTAAAGAAAAGTTAACTATTATTCTCGGCATACTTACCCATGAACTGCCCAATAGCACTGGTTCGGAGTTTTATAATATGCCCTTTTTGAATAAGATAGTAATAGCCGAAAGCAGCAAGGTATATCTGATAAAAGAGGTAGCAGAAATAAATAAAGAACAAGTTTTCAAACCCTACAAAGACCTTTGCGCAGACATAGCAAAAATCATTGCAGAAGCGCAACCTCAATATCAATTTCCACATTCGCTCTCCACTACACTTATAGAAACAGCGCATCAGCAACAGTATTTCAGCATTTACCTACCGCGTCTTACTGATGCTGCCGAGAACCCAAAAGAATTTACCTACTTATTTTTAACAGACCTTCTTTTCAACACTTTAAAAATTGATTAAAAACTAACCTTAGGCAATCCAGAATAAATAGGCCTTTAAAAACAATAAACCCGCTACTGACAATAAGTTGTAGCGGGTTTTCTTTTTATCCTTTTTGAGCAACTATTTTGCTACATCAATTTTTACTTTTTTATTTTTGATTCGTTCGTTCTTTATAAGCTCCAAAGCTGCACCCAATTTGTTTTTACGGATGGCTACAAATGAAAAGAAATCCTTTACTTCTATCAAGCCTATATCCTCTTTTTTCAATTGGCCTTTCTGAGCCAAGAAACCAACAATATCCACCTTATTCACTTTATCTTTTTTGCCAGCGGCTATAAACACGGTGCTCCATTTTGGGCGATCGGGCAATGGCGACGACTCAGGCAAATTGAGCTCCACCACATCGTCGTGGATATATGTGGGCATTTGTTCTTCGGAAGACAAAATTAATATTGCTGTGCCACTTGCATCCATACGTGCGGTACGGCCATTACGGTGGGTGTAAATATCTTCGGTATGAGGCAAGTGGTAGTGTACAATGTATCGGATATTAGGAATATCCAAACCTCGTGCTGCAAGGTCGGTAGTAATAAGTACATCGGTGCTGCCATTTCTAAATTTGCATAGCGCCGCATCGCGCTCTTGTTGCTCCATTGCGCCATGGTAAAACTCGTTGTAAATACCTTTTTCTTTTAGCAACTTACTACAGCGCTCCACAGACTCGCGATGATTGCAAAATACAATTGTGGAGCGTGCCCCGTAAAAGCAAAGCAAGCGAAACAGTGTATCTATTTTATCGGTATCTTCTGAGCGCAGCACATTTATTGCCAAGCCTTCTATCGGCCGCTTGTCTTCGGAGAGGTAATTTATTTTGTGTGGAGCTTCCAAGCGCAAAAACTTAGGCACTTCTACTGCTTCTGTAGCAGAGGTC
>JADLEN010000193.1 GCA_020846105.1 Chitinophagaceae bacterium
ATGAAAGCCAAACTAGCACTAGAACGTGCCAATGTGCTTATAAAAAATAATGACTATAAGTCTGCAAGTAAAGAACTTTCCAAAGTAGTGCCATCGAAGGCTATTAGCAAATATACCCGTCAGCGTGCGGCCTTCCTTAACGGACAATTGCAATACGAAATAGGAATGTATGATAGTGCTGTAAATAGCTTCAAAAAAAGCCTTGCTCTTCACCCACCTATCGAAATGGATTTTTATGCGCGCAAGTACACGGCCGAAGCTGTAGCCCTTAGTGGCACAGACCCTTCCACGTCGCTGAGCTCATTAAAAAAATTATTAAAAGACGGTAAATATGCACCTTACCACGAGCAAGTATATTTTATTTTAGGAAAACTATCTGCCAACGATGGCAAGTACGATAACGCTATTGGCTATTACCAAAAAAGCTTGCGACAAGCCAAGACTACCCCCAAACAAAAAGCAATCTCGTTTGCTTCAATGGGCAATATTCAGTACAAAATGGGTCAGTTTAATAATGCTAAAAAATCTTACGATAGTGCATCTTATTTTGCCAAATTTGCAAAAAATAATGCAGAATTGGCACTAGCGCTACGCCGTGGAAAATCGCTTAGCAAAATTGAAGAACCATACAATGCACTGTACCTCAATGACAGCCTCCTTAAGCTTTCAAAACTCAGCGAGAAAGAACAAAAAGCTGTTGTAAAAAAATACCTCAGATTCCTTGAAAAACAAAAAGAAGATAGCATATCAA
Organism: Chitinophagaceae bacterium; assembly: GCA_020846105.1. Lineage (GTDB taxonomy): Bacteria > Bacteroidota > Bacteroidia > Chitinophagales > Chitinophagaceae > Rurimicrobium. Next base: position 752 of record JADLEN010000193.1, read on the forward strand.
ACATTGCCCAAAATGCAAGTGCAGGCTCACTAGCCAATGCGACTAACAACAATGGCGGCTCTAGTAATTGGTACTTTGGTAGCACTGTAGCCGTGCAGCAGGGTTTCAACGAGTTCAAAAGAAAATGGGGCAACAGAACATTAAACGATAATTGGCGCAGAGCATCAGCCTCGGCATTTGGTGCTAGTCAGGCGGCAAAAGATGCTGATAATAGTGATACTTCGAGCACAATTGACAACGAGCTCACAGAAGAAAGCCTGCTTGCGGCTATACCTAAAAGCGAAAAGCAATTATTAACACTCAACCAAAACATCAAACGCGCATATGTAGATTTATCATCAGCATATATAAAGGATTTAGAAGAATTTTTAGAAGGGCAAAATGCCATAGATAGTTTAGTACGCAGATACCCCGATCACGAGTACAAAGACGAAGTACTTTACCTGCAATATACCGCAGCACTGCGCCAAAGCAACCTTGAACTAGCTGAAACCATTAGACAAAAACTACTGACAGACTACCCAACATCTTCTTTTGCAGCCAAGCTAATATCTACAACCGATGATGCGCTTACCACTAGCAACAATGCAATAGAAAATGTATCGACCTACTACGAAGCTCCCTATCAAATGCTGCAAGCTCAGGCATACCAAGAGGTTATAAGTAAGGTGAATGTTGCCAAACGTACTTATGGCGATCAAAATTATAGTCGCAAATTCAGGGTCATCGAAGCGCAAGCCTATGCTGCCCTTGGAAATTATCAAAGGGCAGATAGCATAGTTGCAGATTATGTAAAAGAGTATCCCTCTGATTCGCTGCGCCCTTGGATAGATGCTATTCGCAAAAACACAAGCTTGCAAAAAGCTGCCGATACACTTGCAAAAGATAGCTTGGGAAATAAAACAGCTGTTTCTGTGGCCGATACGAGTAGCACCTCTAAAACTACTGCTGCTACAGGCACAGATGCTATGCCACGCAACTATCTTTATGAGCCTAGCGAACCTCATTATTGTGTCTTTATTTTTGGCAAAGCCGATGCTAAGGTTTCAGGTTTCCGCTCTGGTATTAGCGACTTTGCCAAAATAAAATTTAGTGGCATCAGCCTGTCTAGCGAGGTAGATGTTTTGAACTTAGATGAGTCTATGGTTATTACCAAAGGTTTTGGTAATGCAGGGCAATGCAAAATCTTTATGACTGCAGCCAAAAACGAGCATTTACTTTTTAGAGAAATGACCGCAAATAGCTTTCAGTATTTTATAATCTCTGAGCAAAACTACCTAAGACTTAAGGCGGAAAAAGCAAAAGAGAATTACTTAATATTCTACAAACGCCGATATAAATAAGGCTATAATTCCTTTGTTATGGAATTAACTAACTTTATCGTCTGCAATAGACTTAACTAAATACACGATGAACAATAAAAATATAAACACCAAAGCAGCCGCTATCAGTATCGGGGCGCACGTATTGTTGCTGCTCATTTGTCTTTTTATCGGCTATAGCTTGCCAGCATCTACGCCACCGTCCGAGGAGATGGGTATGGAGGTGAATCTGGGCATGAGCGATGACGGTAGCGGTACCGACCAGCCAATGAACACCAATCACCCTGCATATCAGCCCATAGAGCAAGCCTCCAAAGCGGCACAAGACCAAGCTACACATTCTGCTCAAGACCTTGCTACCGACGAGACCGATGCAGAAGCGCCAACTATCAACAATGAACCCAAACCAAAAAGAATAACACAACCCAAAGAAGACAATAAAGCAACCAATCAGCAGCAACAAAAGCCCAAAATACTATTCCCAGCTAGCAATGGCCATGGCGGCAATGCTGCACAAACAAACCAAGCAGGCACTAGCGAAGGCGATGGTACAGGACAAGGAGATAAAGGAGTAGCAGGTGGCACGCCAGGCGCTACCAACTACAGTGGCTTGCCCGGCAACGGCGGCACAGGTATTGGGCATTCTTTTACAGACCGTACCATTGTAGCAAAGCCACGACCCGATGCCGAATTTAAAGAAGGGGGCAAAGTTATTATTCGCGTAACCGTAAACCAAGCGGGCAATATTGTAGCAAAGAGGGTTAAAAGCTCATCAAGCAACGAACTATCACGGCTAGCAATAGACAAGCTAAAAGACGTACGATTCAACAGCAGCAGCACTGCCCCAGTGGAGCAGTTTGGCGACATTACTTTTATATTCAAAACACGAGCTAATAAGTGATTAACTCCTATTTACCTGCCTACAAAAGCACCATCGATTTTTTGTATGCGCAGCTTCCTGTATTTGCAAAGTATGGCAAAGACGCCATCAAGCCGGGCCTCGACAACATCACGGCACTCTGCAATTTGCTAGACAACCCACAAGAAAAACTAAAGGTTATTCATGTGGCTGGCACCAACGGCAAAGGCAGTACTAGCCACATGCTTGCAGCTGCCTTGCAACAAGCAGGCTACAAAACGGGCCTCTATACCTCTCCACATATTCTAGATTTCGGAGAGCGCATAAGGGTAAATGGCAAAACTATAGACCAACAATTTGTAGTAGACTTTGTTGCCCAACACTACCCTAGTTTTCAGCAGTTTAAACCTTCATTTTTCGAGGTCACGGTAGCCATGGCTTTGCAGTATTTCTCTGCGGTATCTTGCGATATTGTAGTGGTAGAATGTGGCCTTGGTGGAAAGCTAGATAGTACCAATATCGTCACACCTATTCTTTCTATTATTACCAATGTAAGCTACGACCATATGGATGTGCTTGGCAATACATTAGCAGCAATAGCTAGCGAAAAAGCAGGTATTATCAAACAAGGTATTCCTGTGGTTATTGGCGAACAACACCCCGAGACCGAACAAGTATTCTTTCGGCAAGCCATACAGAAACAATGCAACACTTTCAATGCCGAAGCACAATGGGCAATGGTGAAAACACAAACCACAGACCAGTTTCAGCACCTTAAGGCTATCAACCTAGGCTCACAAACCATCTACGACATTACCACAGATCTTGTTGGCGACTATCAGTTGCGCAATATCAAAACACTGCTCACAGCTACAGAAGTATTGTGTTCATTGGGCTACAACATTCCCATCCATACCGTTATAGCAGCACTTGCACATGTACAGCAGCTTACAGGCTTGCGTGGCCGCTGGGATATCATAGCTAAGCAGCCATTGGTCATTGCCGATGTAGCACACAACCCTGCGGGCATAGGCTTGGTCATAGACCAATGGAAACAATTGCCCGCAAAACAAAAACATATTGTACTTGGTTTTGTCCGAGACAAAGACGTAGCCACTGTGCTAGCACTTATGCCCACAGACCATCATTATTACTTTTGCAATGCAGCTACACCACGTGCACTGCCAGCTGCCGAGCTAGCTACTATGGCCACTAGCATTGGCCTCCAAGGCGCTAGCCATGCTACTGTTGCCCATGCCGTGGCTGCTGCAATGGCCGCTATGCAGCAAGACGATGCCCTACTTATTACTGGTAGTTTCTTTGTGGTAGCAGAGGCTATCCCATCTATTCCCTAATATATTTATGACTACTAGCAAGGTACTCCTCATTACCCCACCTTTTACCCAGCTCAATACCCCTTACCCAGCCACAGCTTACATAAAGGGCTTTCTCAATACCCAAAATGTAGCCAGCCATCAGGCCGACATTGGCATCGAGGTTATCAACGCCATATTTTGCCACAGCGGGCTTGCTAGCTTATTCGCACATATTGCGCAGCAAGGCCAGGTGTACAGTGGCAACACAGCACGCATCATAGCGCTTGCCCCTCTTTACCTCAAGACCATAAACACCGTGATGGACTTTCTCCACCACAAAAACCCAATGCTTGCACAGCTTATTTGCACCGGCAACTTCTTGCCCGAAGCCGCTCGTTTCCAGCAAGTGGCCGACCTCGATTGGGCTTTTGGCGCTATGGGCATCCAAGACAAAGCCAGACACCTTGCCACGCTCTACATCGAAGACCTCTCCGACCTTATCATAGCCACTACCGACCCTTATTTTGGCTTTAGCCGCTATGCCGAGCGGCTGAGCAGCGCTGCACACACCTTCGATGAGCTGCACGCCGCACTTTGCCAGCCCAATAGTTATATCGACAACATTACCCTGCAAATTTTAGCAAATAAAATACACACGCAGCAGCCTACTTTGGTAGCCATATCGGCACCTTTCCCCGGCAACATGTACAGTGCCCTACGTTGCGGCTTGTATATCAAACAACATTACCCACATATCAAAGTGTGCCTCGGTGG
>JADLEN010000194.1 GCA_020846105.1 Chitinophagaceae bacterium
GACGCTACCCATTATCCAATTGCAATTGAAATTGCAATCAAAAAAATTAATAACACTATCGAACTTAATGCAAGCCCTGCAATTGCCAAGCCTTTAAGTTTTTTATCACGCTGTACGCCAACAAGACCTGTAACAAAGGAAAGTAAAATTGCTAAAATTGCTAGACCTGGAGTTTCCGCTACAAGTCCTATTATTGCGGTACAGAATGATATTATCCCAAATACACCTACGTCCCCCCCTTGCCCAGTTCTTGCTTTTTGAAAACCACTAAAAACTTGATTTCTTTCTGATTTTTGTGGGGCACCTACAAATGTGCTATTTTCGATATTATCTTGTTGTTGGGTATTAATAGGAAATGCCGCAAATGCCTTTTGGGGTATTACAATATTACCAGACAATAAAAGCGCAATAATTACAAATTGCAATATTAAAATATTTTTTTTCAAGGCCTAAATTTTTAAATTTGGGCAAAAGTAGCTTTTGTTATAACAAATAAAAATTATGTTTAAATCTTTTTTTCTACTTACTGTATTTCTTTCCTTTACCAATGTTGTTTGTGCACAAAAAGACAGCCTAACTTTTGATGGCACCCTATCTGTAAAGGGTGCCGCTACCTACAAATACAAAATAGTGGTGGGCTTGCACGATGGCAAATGGCTTGGCTATTCGCTATTGGATGCTGCAGGCCCAAATGAAACAAAAACAAGCTTGTCTGTACAGTTTGTTAAAGAAAAAAAGGCTATGGCATTTGCCGAAAAAAAGCTATTAGCCACCAAGTCTAAAGAACAAAGTTTTTGTGTAGTAGGCGGTGCGCTCAAAATGAATGATAAAGGCTCACAAGTGAAGGGTTTTTTCTTAGGCCAAGACGAACAAAAAAAGCTATGTGGTAGTGGTACTATAAAATTGTCGGTACCCGATAAGGCCAAAAAACTGATGACACCAGATGGCACACGCGACACCAATATTAGTGCTATTGTGACCAATAAAAAGTCGGAATCGATAAGGGTAGAAAATGAGAAAATAATACTCGAAATTTGGGATGGTGGTGTAGAAGATAATGACTCCTTGGCCATTTTCTTGAACGGGGTGGAAATTGCTGCACCTTTTAAAATTACTAAGGAAAAACGGAACATAGAAGTGGCGCTTACAAAGGGTACAAATTTGATAAAAATCAAGGCGCTTAATGAAGGAGACGAAGCCCCTAACTCTGCAAGGTTTATGGTTGTAGATGGCGCAGCACGATACCCAATTGTATCTTTTCTGAGAACAAGCGAAGACGCCGAAATAAAACTGAAAAGAGAGTAGATGTTTGCTGAAATTTAATATTGCCTTTGGCTTTTGGGCTTTAATTTCGTGCGAACATTGATTTGCTACCTAAAGGTGATTTAAATAAAAAATTGTAAAAATTATGAAGAAGGCACAAGAGCCAATAGTGAGAGATCTGAGCTGGTTGTCTTTTAATGAGCGTGTATTGCAAGAAGCCAAAGACCCTAATGTACAAGTATTAGATAGGCTTAAGTTTCTAGGCATATTCTCAAATAATCTTGATGAGTTTTTTAGGGTTCGTGTGGCTACCCTCAGCAAAATGGCCAAACTAGGAAAACTGGCCAAAGTGCACCTAGAAGCCAACCCAGAAGGCATTCTTAGAGAAATACAGCAGACAGTAATAATGTTGCAAAACGACTTTGACAATATCTACCAAGATATAATCAAAGAGATGGCATCACAGCAAATTTTTATCCGCAACGAAAACCAACTAACTGCCGAGCAACAAGACTTTATACAACAATACTATACCGACAAGGTAAGCTCGCAGATAGTACCCTTGATGATACAGACTATCCCACAAATGCCGCTCTTGCGCGACAAGTCGATATACCTTGCCTGTGTCTTGGACAATAAAAAGAATAAACAACTCAAGCGATACGCACTTATAGAAATACCTACAAAAGTGCTGCCCCGATTTGTGATAATGCCCTCTGAAAATAGTGATTCAGATTTGATTTTATTGGAAGATATTATTAGGTTCAACCTGCCCAAGTTATTTGCCCCTTTTGGATATGATCAGTTTAGTGGCCATGTCATCAAGGTGACCCGAGATGCCGAGCTAGAAGCAGACAACGACGTTGCAACTTCTGTAATTGAAAAATTGGAAAAACAAATAAAGAATAGGAAAAAAGGAAAAACAACCCGCTTTGTTTTTGACAGAAATTTAGATTTAAGCCTGCTCGACTATTTGGCCAAACGCCTTGGCCTATCTCGGAAAGACAACCTTATACCGGGTGGCCGAATCCACAATTTCAAAGATTTTATGGATTTTCCTGCTTCTGTGTTCAAAGACATTCGTCGTAGGCCCAAAGCTTTCGTGCATCCAAAACTCTTGCAGCCAGTGCGCATAATGCATGTGCTAGACAAAACAGATGTAATGTTGCATTTCCCCTACCATTCATTCGATTCTATTATAGACTTATTACGCGAAGCGGCTATCGACCCCTTTGTGCAAAGCATAAAGCTTACCGCATATAGGCTAGCCAAAAATTCTAAAATAGTAAACACCTTGGTAAATGCTGTACGCAATGGCAAACGAGTAACGGTAATGTTAGAGTTGCGCGCACGCTTTGACGAGGAAGCCAACCTAGCTTGGAAAACCATTTTGGAAGACGAAGGTGTGAAAGTAATTTTAGGCGTGCCAAACATGAAGGTGCATGCCAAAATTTGTGTCATAAAAAGACGAGAGGCCAACCGTACTAAGCAATATGGATTTGTATCTACAGGCAACCTGAACGAGGCTACAGCAGCCTATTATGGCGACCACGCTTTGCTTACTGCCAATAGGAATATAATGGCCGACATCAATCGCATTTTTGCAGCTTTAGAAAACCCTAAGCTCACCCTCAACGAAATGAAACTATGCAAAACCCTACCCGTATCGCCACAGAATATGCGCAAATTTTTTGTAACCTTAATAGACAAGGAAATAGAATTTGCTAAAAAGAAAAAAAATGCTGCAATTACAATAAAGCTGAATAGCCTTGTAGACAAAGTTTTTATAGAAAAACTACAAGAAGCCGCAACCTATGGCGTACAATTAAAGTTAATTGTGCGGAGTATTTGCTGTATCCCCACTTATGCTAAAGCCTACAAAAAACAGATAAAAGCCATTAGCATTGTAGACGAATATTTGGAGCATGCCAGGGTATTTGTTTTTCATAATTTGGGCAATCCAAAGGTTTATATTTCCTCAGCCGACTGGATGGTGCGCAACCTAGACCATCGTGTAGAAGCCGCTTGCCCTGTGCTAGATATTGGCCTCAAACAAGAGCTTATAGATATGCTCGATATTCAATTGGCAGGCAATGTAAAAGCTAGAATATTGAACAATGAGCAAGATAATTTGTATGTTGTGCCGCAAGACAACGAACCCGAAGTGAGGGCACAATTAAACATCTACAATTACCTTTCAAAACAAAAACAAAATTGATAATAGGCGCAATAGATATAGGTTCAAATGCGGTACGCTTGCTCATTACAGAAGCGAAGCCTTACCAAAATGGACAAGTAGATTATACCAAGTTACAACTCTTGCGGATACCGCTACGCCTGGGTTTTGATGTATTTGCAAATGGTGTTATTTCTTTAGAGAAAGAAAAGGAATTGATTGATACAATGAAAGCGTTTCAATTGGTAATGGGCATTTATAAAGTAGCTCATTTCAGAGCCTGTGCTACATCGGCAATGCGCGACGCCTTAAACGGCCCACAAATTATAAAAGATGTGCTTGCCAAAACAGGTATCCATATCGAAATTATAAATGGACAAGAAGAGGCGAATATAATTTACGAAACACACATTGCCGAAAATATGAGTGCCGAAAAAGCTTACCTGTATATAGATGTAGGCGGCGGCAGTACAGAGATCACCTTGTTTTCTAAAGGAAAAATTATTTGCAAAGAGTCTTTCAACATTGGCACTATCCGCCTACTCAACAATGATATTAATGAAGCACATTGGGCAAGCCTCAAATCATTTGTAAAATTGCATGCGGCCAAACAGCAGCCTCTTGTAGCTATTGGCAGCGGCGGCAACATCAACAAGATATTTTCACTTTCCAAAAAGAAAGAAGGCAAGCCTTTGAGCCTCGATTTACTTAAAGATTATTACCGTGAGCTAAGTGCTTCTACAGTAGAAGAACGTATGCATCGCTACAATTTTCGTACCGACCGTGCCGATGTAATCGTACCCGCCTTGCAAATTTTTATTGCCATCATGCGTTGGAGCGGCGCAATGGATATTTATGTGCCCAAAATAGGGCTTGCCGATGGGCTTATCAAAATCCAATACACCCAGCAAATGAAAGCACTATAGTTTTATTATTGCTGCTCCGCCGCTTTTTCTTCTTCTTCTGTAGTGTCTTCTAACCAAGTAGTTTCACTGGCTTTGTCGCGGCCAGCTTTATTAAGCCATAGCAGCATTGCAGGCTGCAAGGTAAGGTTGGTGATCATAGCCAAAAGCAAGGTGAAAGAAGTTAGGAACCCTAATGATTTTGTACCGTCAAAGTTGGATAATGCGAATACACCAAAGCCCGCAATAAGAATGAGCGAGGTGTAGATAATACTCAGCCCAGTATCGTATAGCGTGTGTTTTACCGTTTCCGAAACATTGTCTTTGTGTACTTTAAGCTCGTGTTTGTAACTTACCAAAAACCTAATAGTGACATCAATGGTAATACCCAAGGCTACACTAAAAACCAATACGGTAGAGGGCTTGATAGGTATATTCATCCAACCCATAATGCCCGCTGTTGCCAGCAAGGGTATGATATTGACCACAAAAGAAATAAGCAATATGCGCCAAGAATAAAACAAGGCAATCATGCAGCCGAATATCATAATAAAAGCCAGTATAAGACTATCTCTAAGGCTATGAATAATAAATTTACTTCCTTCTAAAAAGATAATACTAGCACCTGTAAAGGTGACATTGTATTTGCTTGTATCAAATATAGCGTATGTTTTTGGGCGGATGCTATCTAGCAAAATCGGCAATTTTACCGAACCTACATCTTCCATATTGATACTGATGCGTGCTACTTGCTTGTCGCTATCCATAAAGGTGCTCAACAACTTGTTGAACATGTCTGCTTTGCCCGCAGTATTATCTGTTGTTTTTTTGCTGCGCAAATAAGGCTGAATAAATGAGCCATCCATCATATTGGGCACCCCGTAGCTGCTACTGTCGCCGTCATAGAATGCTTGCCTTGCAAATTTTACACCATCTACAAAGGACATAGGGTGCCCTAGCTCTTTGTAGCCTGCAATAGCAAGGCCCAGCTCGTCTATTTTTTGCATTACAGACAAGGACACTGCCCCGTTTTTACGTTTGGTATCTACTACTATTTCTAAGGGCATTACACCATGAAAATGTCTTTCGAAAAACTTTAAATCGGTAGAAATTTTATCTTTCTGTGGCAGGTCATCTACCACATAGCCCACAGTACGTAGCTTGGCCACACCCATCAGCGACACAATAGTGACCACACCCGAAATAAGATAGACTAATTTGCGCTTGGTAAAAACCCAATGGGTGAGCACATCCAATATTTTATTCAGCCACTTATTGTCGAGATAGTTGGTATGCTTGCTCTTGGGCGCTGGCAAATAACTAAATAATGCAGGCAGAAATACAAGTGAAATCACAAACAAGCTCATTATATTAATACCTGCCACTAGCCCAAATTCTTTTAGCACCTTGCTCTTAGTAAAAAAGAAAACACCAAATCCTATGGCCGCTGTAAGGTTGGTAAATAGGGTTACAATACCCATTCTGTCCACCATCCGCAAAAGCGATTTTATTTTATTGCCATGCTTGCTGTATTCGCTATGGTATTTGTTCAGAAAATACACACAATTGGGAATACCAATAACTACAATCAAGGGTGGTATCAGAGCGGTGAGCAAGGTTATCTGATAATTGAGCAAAGTCATTGTACCTACAGACCATACCACCCCCACAGCTACCACTACCATAGAAGCAAATACAGCACTCAGCGAGCGGAAAAAGAGCAATAATATTACCGCCGTAAGCAACAGCGATAGCATCAAAAACATCTTCATCTCGGCCTCTATCTTGTTGCCTACTTGCGTGCGTATGTAGGGCCGGC
>JADLEN010000195.1 GCA_020846105.1 Chitinophagaceae bacterium
AAGCTCATGCAGCAGTGTGATAAGAAAGCTATACTCGTGCAAGCTACCATTGATACTGATGCGGTGAAAAGGCGTGTCTTTACTAGGCCTTCGGTAATCGCCAAGCACACTTTTGCGCTCTTTGGTTAGGGTAAGATGTATGGTGTGGTTTTGAAAATAAGGTGCCACCTCCTCAAATGTATTGGGCGGCAAAAAAGGTATGAGTTCGGAAAATGGGCGCTCCCGCTTCACTTAAAATTATTTGTTTTGCTTTGAAATTTTAGACAAGCTTATGGTTTCAAAAGCTGTATACACTACATACATTCCCATCATTACGAAAATTGTTGGCTGATGGATATTTCCTTTATTGGCAAAAAGGTAAATAAAAATACTACCCATACACAGCATAAGCCTTAATAAAGTGCTGCCATATACACCATTCACAAATGCTCGTGGGCGGCCCACTTTCATATTTTTACGTAGCATAAAATAGGAAAAAACACTTAGCAAGGCAAGCAAGATATTGGCAACTTGCATCGCAACTAAATCATAGTCGGCATGACGATTACACCAAAAGCTTATTGCCCCAAAAAATATCAAGAATAAAGAGGTAAGAAATAGAAAGTATTGCTTCATTAATTTTTGGGTTTATTTACGTTTCTAATAATTTGTATTAAGGAGATAATGATAGCCAGCAATGGCAGCATCACGGTTAGTATCCGCGAGGTATCACTTATCTGCTTGTCTAGCCACATGCCTAGCCATACCGCAAGACCTATCATTACTAGCCATTGTGTGGCTAGGCCTGCATATTGCAGTAGCTCCTTATTGTTTTTTTGCTCTTTAGCCATTGTTGTTTTTCACTTGTTTTTCTAGCTCATTGAGCCTTTGTACTATAGCATCTAAGTTGCGAAAATGAATAAAAGCTTTACGGTATTTATGGGCATCAAAGGCTGGTGAGCCCATCATCACCTCGCCACTTTTGGCTATGCTTTTGGATATGCCCGACTGTGCCGTAACAATAGTACCATCGGCAATAGTAAGGTGGCCCACAATGCCCACCTGCCCACTAGTCATACAATTTTTGCCTATTTTGGTAGAGCCTGCCACTACAGTATGCGCTGCAAAATAACAACGCTCGCCTACTTCTACATTATGGGCTATGTGCACAAAATTGTCAAATTTGACACCCTTACGTAGTATTGTAGCGCCTAGCGTGGCGCGGTCTATGGCACAGTTGGCACCTAGTTCCACATCGTCTTCTATTATTACATTGCCTATCTGTGGTATCTTGGTATTGCCTTCGTTTTGTGGGGCAAACCGAAAACCATCGCTGCCGATAACCGTGCCCGAATGCACAATACAATCTTTGCCAAGCACACAATCGGCATAGATTTTGACACCGGCAAACAGTGTGGTATTGTCGTCAACCACTACATTGTCGCCAATAAATACTTGCGGGTATATTTTTACATTATTACCAATCTTGGCACCATCGCTCACCACCGCATACTCGCCTACATAGCAATGGCTACCCATAGTAGCAGTAGCGGCTATAAAGGCTTGCGCACTTATGCCGGTCTTGTTTAGTTTTATCTTATTGTACATTTCTAGCAGCTGGGCAAATGCTTGCTCGGCACTAGCTACGCGTATAAGTGTGGCCATTGTTGGGGCGGTCAGTTGTAGGTCGGCATTCACAATTACCACCGAGGCTTGGGTGCCATAGATATACTGCGTATACAAGGGGTTGGCCAAGAACGATACCGAGCCTGGGCTACCCTCTTCTATTTTAGACAATTTGTTGACCATAAGGGTGCCATCGCCCTCTACCTGCCCTTGCAACAGGTCGGCTAATTGCTGTGCGCTAAATTCCATTGACTCTTAATTTGCCGCAAAATAGGTGATTTCTTCGGCATCGGGTTTAATACTTAGCCACAAGCCCACAAGCGCCTACACAGATAAGTAGCGGCCATCCATTTTTTTAATCCTACCTTTGCCCCAATGGCACAGAAATTCAGAACAGGCTCATTGGTGAGCATCAAGGGCAATATGTACTCCGTATTGATAGTAAAAGGATATGATTCTAGCACAGAGCTATACACTTGCGCCTCTAGCGCACAAGCTAGCAGCTACAAAACTATAGCACGCGAAAACCAAATGACCCAATGCCCAGCAGGCACTCCCTCGCCCAAGGCAGCAGGCGCTAGCACCAAATAAATAATTCTTTACCCCCCAAAAAAAAACTTTAAAATCAGAACGCCATCCTACAATAGGATGGCGTTCTGATTTTTATTTATAGCTGCTTCGTAAATACTAATAATCGTCCAAGCTGCTGGGTAGCTGTGCCAGTGCTGCTGCTAGCTGCGCATCGTTGGGGGCTATACCGTGCCACTCGTGGGTGCCTTCCATAAAATCTACACCCTTGCCCATGGCAGTCTCCATCAATATACATACCGGCTGCCCCTTGCCTAGCAATGCCTTGGCTGCGGCCAAGCCCTGCTGCACGGCAGCCATATCGTTGCCCTGCATATCCATCACCTGCCAGCCAAAGGCTTCAAACTTTTCGCGCAAGGGCGCTATGTTCATCACATCTTTGGTAGCACCATCTATTTGTTGGCCGTTCACATCTATGGTAGCTACAAGGTTATCTAGCTTGTGGTGGGCGGCAAACATGGCTGCCTCCCAGTTTTGGCCTTCTTCTAGCTCACCATCGCCTAGTAGGGCATACACGGTGGTGTCTGTTTCTTTATTCATTTTTTTGCCTAGTGCCGCGCCCGATGCCACGCTTAGGCCTTGGCCTAGCGAGCCACTAGCTATGCGTATGCCTGGCAGATGCTCGTGGGTGGTGGGGTGGCCTTGCAAGCGGGTATTGAGCTTGCGAAAAGTAGCCAACTCGGCCACAGGAAAATAGCCAGAGCGGGCAAGCACACTATAAAACACAGGTGATATATGCCCGTTGGACAGAAAGAAAAGGTCTTGGCCCTTGCCATCCATATCGAAAGGGCTGCTGCTGTGCTTGAGGGTATCGAAGTAGAGGGCTACCAAAAAATCGGTGCAACCAAGCGAGCCACCGGGGTGCCCACTTTGTACGCCATGTACCATTCTTACGATATCGCGGCGTACCTGAGTAGCCATTGCTTGCAGCTGTTGTAATTCCATTTTTGTAAAAAAGATTTGCGCAAAAATAGTATTTAATGATGAGTTAGCAGAACCCTTTTTGCAGATAAACCCAAAGGCCGCTAGCAACCGATAGGCTAGGTTTTTCTTCCCTCACGCTTTCGCGGCTGCTACTTTTCGTGTGTTTCTAAATTTTTATTTCTGTTACCGCGTAGGGGCAGACCTATCTGTCTGCCCACCTTGCTGGGCAATCACACAGCTTGGCGAACACGCAGGTTCGCCCCTACCAATATACGTTTTGTTCACACGCCATTGTAGGTGTTGGGGCGGT
>JADLEN010000196.1 GCA_020846105.1 Chitinophagaceae bacterium
AAGAAGCTGAATTTCAAAATGGATACGTGCGAAATGCTACTAATTTACCACTGAGCGAATTTGCCGATATACTTAATATTGCCAACATTGACCACGAAAAAAACCTTTATATTCACTGTGCAGGAGGCTATCGCTCTGTAATAGCAGCATCCCTACTCAAAAGACAAGGATTTCATAACCTTCGGAATGTTTTAGGCGGTTTTGACGAGATTAAACAGCAGAAAAGCATAACAATCATAGAAAATGTTAATGAAATAAAATAAAAATTTTACTTCACATTATAAAATAACATTTTTTCAAAGTGCTGTATTTCAAATTTTATAGGCATTTAAAATTAAAAGGATTATCTAATTTACTTATTTTAACTAATGAGTAACGTTATTTTTTGGAATATGTTGCTTTTATATTTGCCGAATACCCTAAATTTGCGAAGAGTTTAATAATTAAATAATATTTCCGACAAATTTTTTTTAGTAGACAATCAATTTTTATTTAACAACAACAACAAAAACAAAAGATGGAAACTTTAATGACATCGAACACACTAGTGATTCGCAAAGACGAAAATTCAACTGACCAAATCAGATTGGATTATGTAGCTGTAAAAAGCGCTGCAATGACATTGAGAGCAATTAACCACAAATTGCGTCAACAAATTATCAAATTGCTCAATGAGCAAAAAACAATGAAAGTAACTGAGATCTATGTAAAATTGCGTTTAGAGCAATCTGTAGCTTCTCAGCATTTGGCTATTTTGCGCCGCGCCAACATCGTAAACACTGTACGCGACGGCAAGTTTATTCACTATTCACTAAACCCAGAAAAAATTGCTTCAGTAGCGCAATTTGTAACTGATATGGTGAATGCACAAAAAGAAATGTCTAACAACAACTAGTAGCTTAGCTTTCTTTTAAACTTAAACTCGAAGAAAAAGCCGAACCTTTAATTGGGTTCGGCTTTTTTGTCGCTGTCTATTTAGTTATCAAGATATTATGTTCTGCTACAAAATTGCACCATTTGCAATCGGGGTCTTGGCAACCCTTATCAAACTCGAACCTTTTGATACGGTCGTAGGTATTAATAATTTGCGCTTTCACCGTTTCCTCGTCCTGCGGTAATATAATAATGCGGTGGGTATAAGTCCCTGCTTTGTTTTGCTCAAGGTATTCAAATATCCCTTCGCCCACTTGCAATTTATTGAAAGGTTGGCCTTCTATCAACAATTTGTAAAACACCATTTGCCGCCAATAATTTCCACCTTTAAAGTCATTGGCTTCATTGGGTGCTGCAAGGTTTTCCTTAGTATGCTTTTGGTCGGGGTTTCCTGTTTTATAATCTACCACACGGCATTGATTTTCTGCCAATAATTCTATCTTGTCTATTCTTCCTTTTATAGGCACTTTTTGTATTGTGGTTTGCAACATGGCCTCTAGCTGCACATCTCGCTGCCATGTAGCTACATTATCGGTATAGTATTGCGTCAGCAATTCCACCCCTTTTTGCAATCGGCGCTCATACTGCAATTCGGTAAAAGCAATTTCTTTACCCTGCATTTTGTACCTGAAAAATCCCAAAACATCTGCTATCGGAGGGAAGGATTTATCAGTAGATTTTTGCATCTCTTTAAATGCCCGCTCTAGTGCATAGTGCACAGCAGTACCAAAAGCCATCGTGTCGTTTTCGGCTACAGGTATGCGCAATACATTCTCGTAATAAAAACTTATCGGACAGGTCAAATACTTAGATAATGACGATGCACTTATAGCAAACTGCTCCAACTGCTGCTCCATAATACTTCTATCTACCAAGGCTATGTACCCATCGGTGACAGGCTGCAACAGCACTTGCACATCAGCATATATTTGGTCAGTCACCTCTTGTGCGGCTACCATATCGCCATTTAGTATTTCGGTAATAAATACCGACTCGGTAAGTTGTTTGCCATCTTGTTTTTGGCGTGGGTAAGATATTTGTAAATGCTTTTTGGCGCGGGTAATGGCTACATAAAAAAGCCTACGTGCTACCTCTATTTTATAATCATTGTCTTGCTCATCTACAGTGCGGGTAAGGGTATCGGGCAGTTTAATAGTTCCTGTATTTCCCGATTTCTTTTCCCAAAAATCACTGGTACAACCGATTACAAATACATGCTCAAACTCCAAACCTTTGGCACTATGAGCCGTATATAATTGCACCCCATTTTTTTGCTGTACAATACGCATCAAGGGCAGCTCTATACCTTCACTATCCATGCGGGCTACTATGGCCAGCAGGTCATCAATGGTTGTTTCTTTAGTAGCTATATTTTTTACAAATTCGAAAAACGAGGTGAGCACTTGTGTGTCCCAATTTGCGTTGTTTCCTTTAAGGCACCAATCTACTATTTGGCTGTCGTGCACTATTTTTTCTAGTAGCATAGGCAAGCGCAACACTTGCAATTGCTGCATCCAATAATCCAAGGCTCGGGCCAGTTTTAATATCTGTTTTAGCGAGGGTAGCTCCATGCTACTCAACAGCATTTCGTGGGCAAACAGCTGTCGCCAATGCTTTATTTGTTTGTCTTTGGCCTCTTTACTATTGATATAGATAGACAGTTGAGCAATATCCTGCGGCGCTATACCAAAATAGGGGCTATGCATTAGCTGGAACAATAAGGGCTCTCCACTAAATGCCCTTGTAGATTCTTGAGATAGGTAAGTAAATATCCGCAACAATTGCTGCACCAGCACCTCGTGCAGCACATTAATACTTTTGCGCAGGGTAAAGGGTATGCCCTTGCGCTCTAATAGCTGAATTAGATAATTGGCTTGGCGATGTTGGGCATAAATAATAGCTACATTATCTAGCGATACACCACTTTTTTGCAAGCCCTCCAATTGGTGGGCAATGGCTACTGCCTCGTGTATAGGATGCTCATAACTAGTGATGATTGGGGCTACTACGGCTTCATTCTGAAAACGCGGTAAGGCAGATTCTATATTTTTGGTTAGGGCCAATTTGCTAAGGCTATTAATAAGTCTTTGCTTATTATTGTCAATACTGAGCATTGCTTTTTCTAGCACAGCCTTGCTCGATCGGTAATTTTGATTCAGTACCAGTACCTTAATTTCGGATTCGTATTTTTCATAAAAATCTACAATATTTTTAATCCTCGCCCCCTGAAATTCGTAGATACTTTGGTCGTCATCGCCCACTACGAAAATGTTGGCAGCATCGCCCCAAAAATTAGTAAGTAAATTCAGTATTTCATTTTGCGCACCATTTGTATCCTGAAATTCGTCTACCAATATATACTGAAAACGCTCTTGGTAATGTTGCAATAAATAA
>JADLEN010000197.1 GCA_020846105.1 Chitinophagaceae bacterium
CTTTTGGTTTTGCGCCAAGCGGTAGGCGACATGTTTCGCAGGGCAGAAGGTATTGATTATCAAAATGATGAGATATTAATAGCAAGTGGTGGACGACCGTTGATATACTCCCTATTCAAAGCAATAGTAGATAAGGGCGACAAGGTAATATACACTGTGCCGTCTTGGAACAACAACCACTATGTGCATATGAATGATGGCGCGCATTGTGTAGTAGATGTATTTCCCGAGCACAATTTTATGCCACGTGCTAGCGACATAGCACCACATATAAAAGGCGCAACATTGCTATGCCTATGCTCGCCCCAAAACCCTACAGGCACTACCTTAGAAAAAGTAGAACTTGAAGCTATTTGCGATCTGATAATAGCTGAAAATGCAAGCCGTGGCGAAGGACAAAAGAAACTTTACCTCATGTTCGACCAGATGTATTGGACACTCACCTTTGGTGCTGTAGCGCATCACAACCCTGTAGCGCTGCGCCCTGCAATGAAGGCGTATACCATATTTGTAGATGGCGTGTCTAAATCGCTAGCAGCTACAGGTGTGCGTGTAGGCTGGTCTTTGGGGCCCACAAATGTAATTGCAAAAATGAAAGCGTTGCTAAGCCATATTGGTGCTTGGAGCCCAATGGCTGAGCAGTATGCAACCTCAGTTTTTTTGAACGATACTACAGCACTTGCAGCATTTACTACTAGCTTTAAAGAGCAGTTGGAGTCTCGGCTAAATTATATCCACAAAGCATTTTTGACCCTTAAAGAAAAAGGCTATCCCGTAGCTATAATAGCACCGCAAGCAGCCATTTACCTCACAATCAAAATAGACCTAAAAGGTTATTCATTTCAAGGGCAAAAACTAAGTACGCAGGCCGATGTGAATGAATTTTTATTGAACGAAGCGCACCTGGCCCTTGTACCCTTTTCTTGCTTTGGAGCAGATGATTCGTCGCCATGGTATAGAATGAGTATAGGCACCTGCAAATACGAAGAACTTGATGAAATGTTTGCAATTTTAGAAAAATCTTTTGAGCAGTTAACTAAATAATAAATAAGTCATTAACAAAAAACAATACACTTTGCAAGTTTATAAATTTGGAGGGGCATCTATCGAGAGCCCAGAGCGCATGAGCGCATTGCTACCTATAATAGCAGAAGCACAAGAACCTTTAATAGTAGTGGTATCGGCCAAGGGCAAAACCACAAATCACTTAGAAATAATAGCACAAGAAGCCTGTAATGGCGACAAAAATATTGCCTATTCCTTGCTCAAACAATTGGAGCAGGAGCATATCGATTATGCAAAAAATCTGTTGCCAGAAAAAGAATTTACACAATTAGCAGCCGAGCTCAACGAATATTTTAGCGAACTACAATGGGCGGTAGACGATGCAACCGCATTGCGTTTTGATTATTCTTACGACCAAATAGTATGTGTTGGCGAGCTATTGTCTACCAAGATATTCTGTAGTTACCTCTGTAGCCAAGGTTTAAAATTTAGTTGGGTAGATGCAAGAAGCGTTATTCGCACAGACGATACTTACAGAGATGCACGTGTGGATTGGGCATATTCTGAAAAGCAAGCAAAAGACATTGTAGGCAAGCTGCTAAATGAAGGCTTTAATGTAATAACCCAAGGTTTTATAGGTGCTTCATCAGACAATGCTTCTGTGACACTTGGTCGCGAGGGCTCCGATTATTCGGCAGCTATGATGGCGGCTATGCTAGGTGCCACATCTGTAACTATATGGAAGGATGTAGAAGGACTCAAAAATGCCGATCCAAAACAGTTTGATCATACCGTGAAAATAGAAGCCATTACTTATCACGAGGTTATTGAGATGGCGTATTATGGCGCACAAGTTATTCACCCAAAAACAATAAAACCACTTCAGAACAACAACATACCGTTATACGTACGATGCTTTTTGAACAAGGATTTGAAAGGCACCGTCATCCAGACTGAAGTGAGCAGTATTTTTTACCCACCACTCATAATTCTCAAAAAGAATCAAATATTGCTGCAAGTTACCACGCGCGATTTTTCGTTTATCACCGAAGACAACCTTAGCAAACTGTACAGTATTTTTCACAACCTGAATATAAAAGTGAACCTGATACAGAATGCTGCAATAAGCTTTGTGGCTTGTATAGATAACAATGAAAGCCAAGTGCGCCAGCTGGTAAACTTGCTAGAAAAAGACTTTAAAGTTTTCAGCAACGACGATGTAAAATTATTGACCATCCGCCACTACACACCCGAAGCCTTGCAAGACCAAACCAAAGGCCGTTTTAAACTCTTAGAGCAAAAAACCCGCGAAACAGTACAGATAGTAATGAAATAAACTAGGCAACTTTTTTGAGCCTACACCACCTTATTACTTTTTTGGCAACAGAACTATTGCAGACACCCATAGAAATAATAGGGCTATAGAATGAATAAAAAGGGCAGGATATGGCAATGATATAAGTAAGATTAAAAATGTTGCAAAACCATCTGATGTTTTTAACCGATTTTGCAACCTGAATTTCATTATGTCCCTATTGAGAAAAACCTTAAAAATAAGTGTGTATGCATTGTTGGGCCTTTTGGTGCTGCTCATTGCCACAGTTTTATTTATTATCAGCCCGCCAGGCAAGCGGCTGGTGCGCGATAAGGCTTTGGCTTTTTTGCGGAGCAAACTAAAGACGGAGGTGCAGATAGGCGCGATAGAGTACTCGCTACCCAAAATGTTGGGGCTGCGCAATGTATTGCTGAAGGACCAAGCTGGCGATACCTTGCTATGGGTGGGCACGCTGCGGGTAGATATTGACTTGCTAAAGTTGCTGAATAACAAGGTGTCTGTTAATGATTTGATACTAGAAAATGCGTACGGAAATGTGTATCGAAATAGGCCTGATACCAACTTTAATTACACCTACATTATAGATGCTTTTGCAGCGAAAGACACAAGCACCAAACCGAAGGATACGAGTGCATCTCCTTTTGTGTTTGATGTAGGTACGCTGCGGCTAAAGGATATTCATCTTCGCTTTGTGGATGAAATGGGTGGTAGCGATTTGCGGGTAGATTTGGCTGCATTGAAGATAAAGATGCGCGAGCTAGACCCTGCCAATATGGTGTTTCGCCTGAAAAGTCTTGCTGTGGAAGGGTTGCGTACGAGTTACTATCAAGACAGCTCGCTAATAGTAAGTATCGATACTACAGCGGCTAAGCCTATTGCCTTGCAAGCAGATGAGCTGGACTTGAAGGACATTGCTTTTAATTTTGAAAGTAGTGTGAGCAAAATGAATTTTGATATCGAGCTACAGAAGCTGCTGGCGCATCCAAGTAATATAGATTTAGTAAAAAGAGAAATAGCGGTTAAAGATTTTGCACTGGAAGGTGTAAGGAGTAAAATATTGTTGGGCAAAACAAACATAGTACCACAACAAATAGCAGCGGTGGCAGACACCGTAAAGGAGCAAGGCTGGACGGTAGTAGTGGATAAAATAAAGCTACAAGATGTTGGTTTTGCGATGGATGATGAGAACAAGCCCATCCAAAAGCAAGGAATAGATTATGGACATCTGAGTATTACGGACTTTAGCCTCGAGGCTAAGGATATACAGTATGCTATCAATAATATATCGGGCAAGGTGCAACACTTGGCTGCAAAAGAAAAGAGTGGATTGGACTTGCAAGAACTGCGTACCAACTTTTTTTATAATGATACTGCAGCGGCCTTGCAAGACTTATGGGTACAAACACCACATACACTTTTACAAAACAAGATAGGCATACAATACCCGTCTATCAAGTCTTTGAGCGATAACCTTGCAGCGATGCAACTGCAATTATTGCTCACAAAATCGGTA
>JADLEN010000198.1 GCA_020846105.1 Chitinophagaceae bacterium
ATAGACCTTGCCAACGTGCATTCTTGTGCATTTATAGCTACAGAAGATATGGGCAAGGTAAATGATGATGGCACATTTGAGGTGCTGGGAAGGCTAGATTTTGCAGCATTGAGGGGCTGTAGCTTAATGGCTATTTAAATAAAAAAAAGTCCACTCATTTATAAAATGAGTGGACTTTTTTGTTAAAAATCGGCGTTATTTTTAGTTGTAAATTAATGAACTGAAATCGTGTTTTAATTTATGTCGCTCGTTTATTATTCTACAATTATTTTTCGCACCATTATCATGTTATCTTTTTTAATTTCTATAATATAGAAGCCTTGGCTTAAGTTTTGCGTAGTGTTCATTTCCTTCAAGTCGATATCACGTACTTTCTGTCCCAAGAGGTTGAAAATACGCGCATTGCCTCCGATTAGTTTTTCCGTTACCGATATTACAAATACGCCATTGGTAGGGTTAGGGTATATCTGTACTGCGTTTTGATTTTCAAAATCTTCAATTGATGTTGGGAAGCTTGTAATATCCACGCAAGCCGATGTGTCTCTACATCTTCCATCGTATAAGGCTACAGCATATTGAGCATTCCCAAGTGCAATATAACTTTTGCCAGTAGCACCAGGAATTGCCATTTTGGTTTTGCAGCCTATCCATTGGTAGCTCACTCCTGTTGCCTGTGATGTGAGTGTTTTTCCTGAAGAAGAAACTGTGACAGTGTCATTGATGTGGTGAATATCTATATCTAAGGTTACAAATTCTTCGCAGCCACCAACACTAGTAATTGTTTGTTTGTAAATGCCTGTTTTATCATACACTACTCCATCAAGTACAAATATCTCGCAAGAAGTATCTTTTATAGCTGTGAATAGTGGGGTGCAATAGGCCAATTTTAGCATAAAAGGATCGCTGTTGCCATTGCTAGCGTGTAATGCTTTTTCTTTTGCTGGGTTGAAATCTGCAGTGTCATTGAATGACCCAACCGTATAAATATTTACAGCATTGTCTATACTCATAAAAGTGCAACTATCTTCGTAAGCCCCACCCATTGTTTTTACCCATTTAAACGCACCGTCTTTGTCAAATTTTGTTACAAAAACATCATTCATTCCTTGGCTTGTCATTACAAAGTTTGTTGTATCAGGGTCAAAGTCTATACTATCGGTAAAATTTCCGGCAACAAATACGTTGTTTTGGAAATCAACGTCTACAGTAATGCCTGAGCACGTCGCATCTGTAGTGCCAACATTTTTTACCCAAATAAGATTGCCCGATAGGTCAAGTTTTGTAATGAACATATCTCTATTTCCGGCGGCTTCTAGGTAAGCGGTATCTTCCTCAGCTGTATTAGGGTCAAAATCTGCTTTGCCATTAAAGCTGCCTGTAATATAGATATTTCCCGAGTCACTAATTTTAATACTTTTTGCTATATCATCTCCATTGCCGCCAATTTGTTTTACCCAAACAAAAATACCCGATGAGTTGAGTTTTAATAAGAAAATGTCATTTTGTCCAATACTACTTAGCTTATTTACTCCAGCTCCAGGGTTGAAATCGCCAGCTTCATTAAACGTACCTACAACATACACATTGCCTGTATCGTCTGTTGCTATTGAGTTTCCTGTGTCTTCTGCATTAGTCCCAATTGCTCTTGCCCAAATATAATTACCGTTCAAGTCGTATTTAGTAATAAAGATGTCGGTATTGCCCACAGCTGTGAAATTTGTGATAAAATTGCTTGGATTTAAATCTGCAGTAGCTCTAAAAAAACCAGTGCTATATAAAAAACCTCTTTTGTCATAAACAGTAGATTTTACCATGTCAGGCTCCGGCCCACCAGTTCTTTTGGCCCAGTTTACGTTACCCAAATGGTCTAGTTTTAATAAGAAAATATCTCTATCGCCACTAGTAACTAACGAAACTCCACCTATTCCTGGGTTGAAGTCTGCGGCGCCCATAAAAGTACCTGTTAGGTAAATGTTACCCATTGGGTCTAGGTTAATCGCTACAGGTGCATCGTCAAAAGCCCCTCCAAAATTTTTCACCCACATCATTCCTCCCGAGGGGTCTTGCTTTATCAAAAAGATATCGTGCATCCCAAATGAATTGAAGTTATATACACCAGGACCGGGGTCTAAATCTGCTGTGCCGCTAAAAGTACCTGCGGTATAGATGTTTCCCATCATGTCTGTTGTTACAAAAGTTGCTTGGTCGTGTTTTGTAGAGCCAAAGCTTTTGCTCCAATCGTATTTGGCCGATTGTCCAAAACTGTTGATACTAAAAAGCCCAAAACAGAGCATTTTGAATAGTGATTTTTTCATAATTTCTTAAGTTGTAGAATCAAATATACAATATGCTTAATGAAAAAGCAACTGAATAAAAAAAACGCTCGAGTTTTTCGAGCGTTTTTTTATAAAGTTGAAAATGATTTTGAAATTTTATTTTGTTTTTTAAACAAAGCATCTACCTTTGCCGCCCTGGCGAGTCTTATACGACCAGCTCCTATTAAATCCCCCAGAACAGGAATGTAGCAAGGGTAGATGGTTGTAGCGGTGCGATGTGAGTAACTCGCCAGTTTTTTATTTATTTAAGCGATCTTTTAATTTGCTTAAACCTTGAGCGTCTTGCTTCTTTTTGGTATTGAATAAGTAACCAATTTTTATCCCTGCACCTATTGCCACACCTGCATCTCCTCTGCCAAATCTAGTATATCCAAAATTGCGGTAGGGTAGCACATCGTTATATTGGTCTACGGAAAATCCTGAAACCTCTTTTGACACTTTTGCTTGTTGGTTGCGATAGTTATCTACACCCAAGCCCATCATTGCATAAATATCTATAGAGAAGGTATTATCCAAAATCCATTGCTTGCCAACTGACATGGAAACCAATGAAGTGACGATACCTTTTACTTTAGCTTGATTAGCATAAGTGATAGGGTCTATTGAAATCATATTTCTTTGATAGTAGCCCAAAGAGATTGCTGGCTTTAAGTAGCCACCTTGAAGGATATGCATCAGCTTTCTATTGGCTACTTCAAAGTCGGGCATGCGCAATACTTTTAATCCAATACCAATCGATCCTCCTTTCTGATCAAAATGAATTGCTTGA
>JADLEN010000199.1 GCA_020846105.1 Chitinophagaceae bacterium
ACAGGGTCGGCTATGGTAGATGCGCCTACATTGATTGGTACCGAACCAAATGGGTCGCAGGTAATATCTGCAATGACACTAATCCTGAAATCATCGCCCTTCACATCTTCCTCTTCAAAAAGCCGCGGAATATTTTTATCCCAATAGATACCGTTCATTAGCAAATCGGTATGTGGCAGGTATTCGGCAAATAAGCTTTCATATTTTTTTGGGGCAGTATGAAACTCTTCTCTATTATATCTTTTGCTCACTTTGTGTTGGTACAAATGCCCACCTTTGAGGTGTGTGTATACTGGGTAGTCATAATTTTTAGAAATATAATCTGCAGGCTCTATAGATTGCACACCCAAGTGATACATTATTTCTAAAATTCCTGAGGCCACTTTGCCCGAACCTGTTATCGCAATTTTTATGTTGGGCAAGTTGATCTGATGGTAATAAGAAAGCAACTCGGCATAATTATGAATATCAGCAGCCTTTGGCAAATCGAAAAGTTGATGCTTTTTGCCGTAGGTAAGGATACCATTATGTGCGCCAACTATGCCAGCAAAAAAACCAAAACCTAATATCCGTTGCCCATCATCATAAGTAAGACATTCATAGTCTATCATCCTTATTTTTTTCTGGATAAACGCTTGCATTAAAGGCTTGTTGTATGGTTGCATCTTTTTGGTATGCGAAAAAAAGAAGTAGGTTTTACCCGCAATTAAGTTATCTATTGGCACCTCTTTGACACCTAACAGCACATCACAATTATTCATGTCTGTACTAATGGCAACACCCATTTGCTGATACTCTTCATCGGTATAGCACCTTGTGTCTGATGACTCTACAACAAGCTGAACATTGGCGTATTTTTTCAAAATATCGGCGCACTGATTAGGTGTGAGTGGCACTCGCGTATCGGGTGGGTTTTTTCTTTCTTTAATAATACCAATGAGCATAAAAAAAAATTAATTTTGTCCAGAAATCTAATTGTTGAATTAGTTGTTGAAAAAACCAACACTTCGTAAAGGTCGTAAAAAAGCACCAAGCCGTATTTTTAATGGCAATTTTGCTTTAATTGTATGCAGGTTTTGGCTAAAAAGCTGTTCCATTTGTCGCAATTCTACTGGTGCAATAGGCGCAGCTGCATACTTGGCTTTGAGGTAGGGCAATATGAAGGCCGCAAATTGACTACCAAATTGTGGGTCAATAATTTTTTGCGCATACTGTAGCGGCGTATTGGCACCCCTGAAATACCCCAATTGATGCAGGTAAAAGCTCATGCCTCTGTACTGCCAATAAGCAGCCTGTGCTGTATTTCCATGCCTCTTGGCCATAAACTTATAATAGTACCAAATGATTGTAGGTAAAAGGAAAAACAACAATAAAACCATGCTCAATACAACTCCAATTTTAATGAATACTCCTTTCCAAGAATTCGCATCCTTTTTACTTAGTTTTATTGCTTTCTCTTTTTGCAATTCTTCTTTTGTTTTCTTTACATACACATCATCAATGGGCAGTACAGAAGGCATCATTTTCAGCACCATTTGTGCATCTTGATTCGCGTTGCTGTTTTGTAATTTTTTAATTGACTCGGCGTAGCTCACCGCAGTGGCAGAGTCTCCTATTTTAAGGTCGGTTATGGCTATTTCTGCACTATCTTTTTGTATATTGGCAATACGCACATCTAGTAGCAAGCTTGTAGCACCACCGCTGGCAAGGTGTTCTTTATCGTGGTATAAAATTTTACTGGTCTTAAGCTTCAATGTTTTTTTTAAGGTATCGATAGACACAATCTCTCCTTCGGAAACAAACCACGCATGCGGAGGCTGCATAGGCGGAGTGCCGTCTGGTTTAGGACTTTCTTGAGCATCATCATTTCCTACAGTTGTGTCAAAATCCATCCAACCATAACCAGGAAAATATACTTGCACCCAAGCATGTGCTTGGTCTGCATAATACCAATACCAACCTTTGTTTTTGTCGCTTCTATCTACCGTCATAAAACCAACGGTAATACGAGAAGGGATACCCAAAGAGCGAAGCATAAAAAGTGTAGCACCGGCATAATATGCACAATATCCTTTATGGTTATCGAAAAGGAAATACATAAGCTTTGAAGCACTAGGTATATCAGGCACACCCGGGTTGTCGGTATAGCTAAATAGCGGCTTTCCATCATCATCCTTTGACAAGAAATAATCTCGAAGTGCAATCACTTTATCTACGGGCGTTTTGGCATTTGCAGCTATTTGATTGGCCAATACACCTATGCGTCGAAACTTAGCATCGGTAGGCATTTGGGTATAATAGGCCATAAATTTTTTATCCACTTTGTCATAACCACCAGCTTTGCGCAACACATCAAAACGCTGCTCTTGAAATAGCTTTATTTGAGGGTCTTTGGCATTGTAAATAAAGTAGGCGCTATTAAGCTCCGACACATAACCTTTGGCACGAAAAGCAGAACGAAATTCAGAGCGAAAATCTTTTTCTACAGCAATGGGCTGAACAAAAAAACCAATATTGGGCGCTAGGTATGTTTCGGGCGATAGCTTCTTGCTGTAAATCTCAATATCCACCACTCGCCTAGCCTTATCGCCCATGCCATTGCGCATCACAGAAGAGTCTATTTGCGTATTAAACAGTGCTATCTTGGCTACATTGGGTTCGAACAAATCATTTTTAGGAATTTTGATATCACGCTCAAATGTTTCGGTACTTGTATCAAACTTGGTATAGTAAAATGCAGTTAGGTAAAGAGGATTAGGGATATCTGAATTGGGGAAAAAGTTGTCGATATGAGCAGCAAACAACAACTCGTTGGAGCGCCCTTGATTGCTTCTTAATTGTGAATAATCTTTAAGGTCGAAGTCGCCATTTTTATCTTTTTTAAGCATACCATTTTCGCCTTCTTTACCGGCCCCGCCGGCTTGTGCTATCGCTTCTTCAAAATTAGATTTCATGTTCTTAGCTACCAACAAACTAAGACCTGAAACTAGCAATAAAAATACAACAATCCGTCTTGTCATAAACCACCAAAACCTTTGCGATTTATCTTTATAATTATAAATTTGCTCGGCAGCAAAAATGAGGTACAAAGAATAAAGCACTACGGGTAATAAAATAAAAACGAGCTGACTGAAAGTGTCAATTTTTTGGCTTGCAATGAGCATAATACTCATCATCAAGACTATTGCAGATAGCAAATAGTGTGTATACCTAAACCTAGCAAACGCCGCACCAATAAGTCAACCCAGGGCAAACAAACTACCAAATATCAAAAACTTTATAGAAATAAAAAAGGTGTCAAATTCGCCAACAGCGCTAGCATCTAGCCCTTTGTATACAAGGCCTAGCGCTACAATCAAAATAAGGAATGTGCTAATAAACCTGAAACGAAATGCATAAAAAATGCTGGCAACAAACATGCCTAATAATAAATAGCCAGACTGTATTAAAGCATTGTTTTGAAGTATCGAAAAATGAGCATTGGCATTCCATAAAAAAGAATACGCCATGTATGCTGTGGGCAAAACCAAAAAGATAATCTTGGCTAATGTTTCATTAATATTTGTTGCACTGCGAATATCCATATTTTACAAAAAGCTAATAGCCAAACCTACAATGTTTTGCTTTGATAGCATCGGCTTTAACTAAGATTTTACGCTTAAAAAGCTTCAACCTAAAACCTTGTTATTGCT
>JADLEN010000200.1 GCA_020846105.1 Chitinophagaceae bacterium
AGAGCCCACCAACAAGCACGATTTCTTGTAGGTGCGCTACGCTGCTATATCCTGCGCCTCAACACCAATCAAAGCAGTTTATTTTACTCGTACAAGTTTGTCTTTCAAATTTTGTGGAATGCTTGCTATGTCAACAATTTTCAATGTCGGCATTTCCGTTGATGCCGTTGATTTACTTAAAGTAACATTAATTGGTGGCGTGTCAAGTTTCCACATAGCACCTGTTGCTGGGTCAACAATAAGCATACCTACAACTCCACCTATTAGTAAGTTGGCATAGTACCAACCATTTACTTTGAAGTAAACTGGCATTACTTGTTCAGCATAACCAGTCGAAGAAATTTTTACTTGGTATTCTGCTTTCAAGAAAAAACCAGCACTTGATTTTAACACCACGCTCGCAGGACTTGCACCTTTGTAAACTTCTTTACCTTTTTTGTCTGTAATGCTTACTGTAGCACCAGGTGGATTGCTGCTGATGGAAACTGGATAAGAACTTTTTCCAAACATTGTGGCACAACTAGAGCATAACAATGGTGCTGCAATTGCTAACATTATCAAACTGAGAACTGTTTTTTTCATTTTAATATTTTTTACCCTCCAAAAATACCCTCGCTCCCACAACTCCCCAAAAAAATAAGCACTTCATAGCCCCGCCAAGGGGCAATAGTTGCCACTACTCGTTTCTGAGTGTGGGAATGTACCAAAGCACCTTCATACACTCGTTTCAATAAATGGGAGCCTATCGTTATTTATATTTAATAATTTTACAATTAAAGAAAAGAGGGCGAGCGATTGCAGCGGATATCCTTTTGCCTTTTCCAGGCAAAAGAAAGGAGCATAACAGAGTAAAGCAAAGTAGTTTGCTTTTGCGAATGTTACTAACGAAGTTAGAGCGGTGCCGCCTTTTTCGGCGGCACGCCCCCTAAGAAAAAAATCGGGTTTAGCTTTTGCCTAGGTTCACGTAGTTGTCTATGGGTAGGCGCTTGGATATAGAGCGGGCGAGGGTCATCTCGTCGGCGTACTCTAGCTCGCCACCAAAGGATATGCCGCGGGCTATGGTGGTGACTTTGATGGGTAGCTGCTGCACTTGCTTGGCTATGTAATACACGGTGGTGTCGCCCTCTATGGTGGGGCTTAGGGCCATTACTAGCTCTTGCATGTCGGCATCGGCGTGGGCGCGGGCTATGAGGGTGGCTATTTGTAGCTGGTCTGGTCCTATACCGTCTAGTGGCGATAGTATGCCGCCTAGTACGTGGTATACGCCGTTGTATTGCTGGGTGCTTTCGATGGCTATGACGTCGCGGATGGTCTCTACTACGCATATTTGGTGTTGGTTGCGATGTGTGTTTACACAGATGCTGCAAAGCTCGGTGTCGGCTACGTTGTGGCATTGGCGGCAAAAGATGACGTCGTGCTTCATAGTGGCTATGGCGCTGGCAAAGGCGTCTACGTCGGCGGTGTCTTGGCGCAGGAGGTGTAGTACCATGCGCAGGGCCGATTTTTTGCCTATGCCGGGTAGTTTGGCAAACTCGGCAACGGCGGTTTCGATAAGGCGTGACGAAAATATCATGTTGCAAAGATAATGGGGTATTTGGTGGGGTGGTGCTGCTGGCTGGGCACAAAGTTTTTTGTTCTTTCTTTTTTTTAAGGGCTTGGGGCAAACAAAAAGCCCGTTCCTTAGTGGGTCGGGCTTTTTGCTATGGGGGGTAAAAAATTTATGCGTTTGGCTTTTTTATTTTATAAGGCCTGCAAAGTAGCGTACGGTGCGCACTAGCTGCGATACGTAGCTCATTTCGTTGTCGTACCAGCTTACGGTTTTTACTAGTTGGTGCTCGCCTACGGTTATTACTTTGGTTTGTGTAGCGTCGAACAGGGAGCCGAAGTGTATGCCTACGATGTCGCTAGATACGATTTCGTCTTCGTTGTATCCGAATGATTCGTTGGCGGCGGCTTTCATGGCTGCGTTTATTTCTTCAGCGCTTGTGTGCTTTCCTAG
The DNA here is from genome assembly GCA_020846105.1 of Chitinophagaceae bacterium. Lineage (GTDB taxonomy): Bacteria > Bacteroidota > Bacteroidia > Chitinophagales > Chitinophagaceae > Rurimicrobium. The sequence continues at coordinate 2,000 of JADLEN010000200.1, forward strand.
TATCACGGTGAGCTCTGTGAGTGAGCCGGTAACGGTAGGTACGCGTTGTGCGCCTCCGTCTAGTTTTCCTTTGAGCTCGGGTAGCACTAGGCCTATGGCTTTGGCTGCACCGGTAGAGTTTGGTGTGATATTTTCGGCGGCGGCGCGTGCACGGCGTAGGTCGCCTTTGGGGTGTGGTGCGTCTAGTGTGTTTTGGTCGTTGGTGTAGGCGTGTACGGTGGTCATTTGGCCTACTTTTATTTCGTAGTTGTCGTGTAGTACTTTGGCCATTGGTGCTAGGCAGTTGGTGGTGCAAGATGCGCAACTGATTACGGTTTCGCTACCATCAAGTATGTCGTGGTTGACGTTGAAAACTACTGTTTTGAGCTCGCCGGTGGCGGGTGCAGATATGACTACGCGCTTGGCGCCTGCGGTGATGTGTGCTTTTGCTTTATCGGCATCGGCAAAGAAGCCTGTGCACTCTAATACTACGTCTACGTCGTGTGCGCCCCAGGGTATTTGTGCAGGGTCTTTTTGGGCGTAAATTTTGATTTCGTTTCCATTAACAGTAATCGAGTTTTCGCCGTGGCTTACTGTTTCGTTGAAACGGCCTTGGGCGGTATCGTATTTTAGCAAATGGGCTAGTACATTGGGTTGGGTAAGGTCGTTGATGGCTACTACATCGATACCTTCCATGTTGAAAATTTGACGATAAGCCAAACGACCGATACGTCCGAAACCATTGATGGCAACTTTTACTTTACTCATATTATTTTTTTGTTGTGGGGAAAATTGAAAAATAGTTAAATAGAAATTGGCTGCAAATGTAGGGCATTTTGGGTGACATGCTAAATAGGCAAAAAGGGCAAAAATATAAATGAGGCCGCCGTACAATAGCTAGATACAGCTAAAGTGTGTGCTAGCAGCAGATTAGGCAATAAAGCAGATGCGCTAATTGATTATCTTCGCACGATATTTTAAGATAATTTTATGTATAGAATAGTACTACTCATGTTGTTGGGTATTCAATTGCAAGCCCTTGCGCAACCTATCAACGACAATAGCTACCGCAGCAGCAGCAACCCACATTATTGGCAAAACCGCAAGCCCGATGCAGCGTATTGGCAGCAAGACGTGCACTACAATATAAATGCCCGCATAGACGAGACCGACCATAGGATAGATGCCATACAAAAACTGACCTATTGGAACAACTCGCCAGATACACTGCGCTTTGTCTATTTTCATTTGTTTCAGAATGCCTTTGTAAAAGGCTCGCACCTGCATCAGCTAGAAGATAATAACAGGGTAAAAGGCAAGCTAGGCAAGAAAGAAGCTGCTGGCCTAGGCATTGTTATCAACAGCATTGTGCACAATGGTGCTGCGCTAAAAACCGAGCTAGACAATACCATAATGAAGGTGTACCTAAGCACGCCCTTAGTGCCTGGTGCTAACACCGATTTTAATATCAACTTTGCCACCTACTACGACCGTGGTAGCACGCGCCGCCGCATGCAGATGTACGATGCTTGGGGCTATACACACTACAACGGTGTGCAATGGTTTCCGAAAATATGTGTGTATGACCGTAAGTTTGGCTGGGATACTTACCAACACTTGAACAAAGAATTTTATGGCGAGTTTGGCAGCTACGATGTGGCCCTCAACTTTGCTAGCAACTATGTGGTAGAAGCCACGGGTGCTATCCAAAATCGCGACGAGGTATTGCCCAAAGAGCTTAGGGAAAAACTAGACGTGAAAAACTTTGCCAACAAACCTTGGAACGAAGCGCCATCTATCATTACCCCTTACAAAAAAGACGAACGAAAAATATGGAGATTCCACGCCGATAATGTGCACGATTTTGCCTTTACCGCCGACCCATCTTTCCGTATCAACACTGCTTATTGGAATGGTGTAGAATGTGTGGGTCTAGTGCAAGAACCGCATGCATCTGGCTGGCAAACAAGTGCCGAGTATGTGGCCAAAATAATTAAAACATTCTCTGAAGATATAGGCATGTATGCCTACCCAAAAATGGTAGCAGCAGACGCTAATGACGGCATGGAATACCCAATGCTAACCCTTGATGGTGGCCGCGCACCTAGCTACAATGGTTTGCTGGTGCATGAGATAGGGCACAACTGGTTTTACGGCATGGTGGGCAGCAACGAAACATATAGGGCTGCAATGGATGAGGGTTTTACCCAATTTCTGACCGCTTGGGGCTTAGGAAAAATAGATGGCTTGGAAATACCTGCTGCCAAAACAAAATCGAAATGGCGCAACAGATTTGCAGAGCCTATGCGTGTGGTAGACCGCAACGTTTTTAACGCCTACCACTCTGATGCGCTGAACCAAGAAGAGGTGCAACTAAACACTCATTCCGACGACTTCAACTCGGCACTAGGGCACGGTGGTGGCTACCGGTTGGTGTATTACAAAACGGCATCCATGTTGTACAATTTGGAATACACCTTGGGCGACTCGCTTTTTAGTGCAGCAATGAAAAACTATTTCAATCAATGGAAAATAGGCCACCCTTATTTCGAAGATTTCAAGAACTCTATAATTGGCTTTACAAAGGTAGATTTGAACTGGTTTTTCGACCAATGGTTTGAGACCACAAAGACCATCAACTATTCTGTAAACCGTATCCGCAAAGTACCAGGCACGGATAGTTTCAGCATACTATTCAAAAGAAAAGGGGATATGCAAATGCCCATAGACTTTACCGTAACTGCCAAAGATGGCAAGCAATATGACTACAACATACCTAATACCTGGTTTGCCAAAAATACCCATGCTACAGTGCTGCCCAAATGGTATGGCTGGGCAAAACTACACCCTACTTATACGGCTACAGTAGCCATACCATCGGGTATCAAAAATGTACAGATAGACACAAGTGGCAGGCTAGTAGATATCAATATGATGGACAACTACAAAAGCAAATGCTGGCCATGGAGCCCACTAGCTGTGAAAGCAAAATGGGATGGTGGCACTACTAACCCTTGGGACAGAAAACACTACCGCTTGTATGTGCGTCCGGACTTATGGTGGAACGCTGTAGATGGTGTAAAAGCAGGTATGCATTTTGAAGGCGATTACCTAA
>JADLEN010000201.1 GCA_020846105.1 Chitinophagaceae bacterium
AGCAAATGGCGGAACTGATATTTTTGTTTCGAAATTTGATACTGCAGGCAATTTTTTATGGGCAAATGGGCTTGGTGGGCCAGGTACAGATGGGGCAAGAGGGGTAGTTTGCGACAATAACGATAATGTATTTGTAACGGGCAACTTTGGTGATACAGTAGATTTTGACCTTACGGTAGATGAAGCAATTCTGAGGTCAAAAGGAAAATCTGATATCTTTTTGCTCAAGTTAAATGCTGGAGGTAATTGCAAATGGGTAAAACAAATGGGTGGCGCCCAGTCTGACTCTGCAACAGCAATAGCCCTAGATGCCAACAAGAATATTATTATCACCGGCAATTTTGGAGACACTGCCGATTTTGACCCAGATGTTAGCGAAGCATTGCTTTACAGCAAAGGTGTAGGTGATGTTTATATTGCAAAATATGACCCTGATGGAAATTACATTTGGGCCAACAGTATGCAAGGTGCCAAAAATGATATGGCAAATGCTATTATTACAGACAATGCCAGTAACATATATACCACGGGTAGTTTTAGAGACACTTTAACGGTAAATGCTGCTGGCAGTAAGCTGTTTGCAAAAGCTTTTTATGACGATGCTTATATTGCCAAGCACGACTCCATGGGCAATCTTGTTTGGGCCAAGCAATTTACCTGCACGGGCTCGGTAATCAATAAAAGCATTGATTTAGACAACGACGATAACGTATTTCTTACAGGATACTACACTGGCAAAACCGACTTTGACCCCTCAGCAGACTCTTTTGATCTTATTGCCAACTCCTATTACTACGACCTATTTGTAAGCAAGCTTAATAATACGGGTGGCTTTGAATGGGCCTTTGGCTATGGCGGTGCTTATGCCGATTTGGGCAACTCCATTTCGGTAAATAATGCAAATTCTATTTTTGTTACCGGAGCATTTAATGGTACTGTCGATTTTGACCCTACAGCAGGTACATCTTGGTTAAATTCAAATGGCCATGATGATGTATTTATCATGAAACTCGAAAATTACTCACTCGGTATCACTAGCCCTTTAACTTCGGGAGGTTCATTTCACATTTCGCCTAACCCTTCTTCTGGAATATTCAATATCAAATTTCCTACAAACGAGCTACACCAAGTTGCCGTTTACGACCTATTAGGCAATGAGGTATTAATGCATCATTCCGCTAAAAACATGCTAAACTTCGATTTAAGCAATCAGGCAAGCGGTATGTATTTTGTAAAAGTTTGGAGCAAGGGCCAGCTCATTGGCACAAGTAAATTATTGAAACAATAAGCCAAAAATATTGCACTAAATGCATAAAGCCCAAAGGATCTACTTTGGGCTTTTTGCTGCTATAGTTTTAATAATTCAATGGTAAATTTCAACACGCTTTTTTATCCACAAAATAGGATAAAAAGTAGCCGGTTTTGCCCTTTAATTATGCTATATTTGCGCTACTCAAAATTACGTTCCGTAATCATTTAATATGTCAGACAATACTATAGACAACAACGAACAAGCACAACCAGAAAAGTTGCGCATTCAGCCCGTCAATATCGAAGAACAAATGAAGACCGCCTATATCGATTATTCAATGTCGGTAATCGTGGGTCGTGCCCTGCCCGATGCGCGTGATGGTCTGAAACCCGTACATCGTCGCGTACTTTTTGCAATGCACGAATTGGGTAATAGCAGCAACAAAGCCTACAAAAAATCTGCCCGTATTGTGGGTGAGGTTTTGGGTAAATATCACCCGCACGGCGACACCTCGGTGTACGATGCTATGGTGCGTATGGCTCAGCCTTGGAGTATGCGCTATATGATGGTAGATGGCCAGGGTAACTTTGGCTCGCAAGATGGAGACGGACCAGCCGCAATGCGTTATACCGAAGCACGCCTTCAAAAGCTTGCCGAAAGTATGCTCGACGATCTTGAAAAAGATACCGTCGATTTCTCGCTCAACTTCGACGATTCGCTGAAAGAACCAACCGTAATGCCCACACGCGTGCCTACGCTATTGGTCAACGGTTCTTCGGGTATTGCCGTAGGTATGGCTACCAATATGATGCCGCACAACCTTAGCGAAGTCATAGATGGTTGCGTAGCTTATATAGACAACAACGACATCACCATAGAAGAGCTGATGAAGCACGTAAAAGCGCCCGACTTCCCCACGGGTGGTATCATTTACGGTATCGATGGTATCAAAGCCGGTTTCGAGACAGGGCGTGGACGTGTAGTATTGCGTGGCAAGGTAAATGTTGAAACACTCAAAAACGGTAAAGAGCAAATCGTGATTACCGAAGTGCCTTACCAAGTAAACCGTGATGCCCTTGCCGAGAAAATCGGTAACCTTGTAAACAACAAAGTAATAGAAGGTGTAACCCACGTAGCCAACGAATCTAACAAAGACGGAACGCGCCTTGTGGTAGAAATACGCCGCGACGCTGTGGCCCAAGTGGTGATAAATATGCTGTACAAATACAGCGAATTACAAACCTCTTATGGTATCAACAACGTTGCTCTTATAGGTGGCAGACCAAAAACGCTCAACCTCAAAGAACTAATCGTAGAATTTATCCGTTTCCGCCACGAAGTGGTGGTGCGCCGTACGCAGTTTCTCCTTCGCGAAGCAGAAAAAAGAGCCCACATACTCGAAGGCTATATCATTGCCCTTAATAATCTCGACGCAGTTATCAAACTGATACGCGAAAGCAATACCCCAGAGATAGCCCGCAACGGCCTTATGGAAAACTTTGCGATGAGCGAGATACAAGCCCGTGCGGTATTGGAGCTTCGCCTCCAAAGCCTTACCGGTATGCAGATAGAAAAGGTGCGCGAAGAATTTGCAGAGATAATGAAAATGATTGCCGACCTCCAAGACATACTTGCCAACGAAGGCCGCCGATACGATATTATCAAAGAAGAGCTTGCCGAAGTGAAAAAGAAATTTGGCGACGAGCGCAAATCAGAGATAGACTACGGTGCTAGCGAAATGGATATGTTAGATATGATAGCCGACGAAGATGTGGTGATAACCATATCGCACCTAGGCTACATAAAACGTACTAGCCAAGCCGACTACCGCGCACAACGCCGTGGTGGCCGTGGCAGCCGTGGTGGCAAAACCCGCGAAGAAGATTATATCGAGCATCTATTTATCGCCTCTACCCACGACACGCTCCTCATCTTTACCGAAAAAGGAAGATGCTTTTGGATGCGTGTATACAAGATACCCGAGACCGATAAGAATGCCAAAGGACGTGCCATACAAAACCTAATAATGCTGCCGCCCGACGATAAAATACGTACCATTCTAAACGTGCCCAACCTAGAGAAAGAAGAATTTACCGCTGCGCACAACATTGTACTCTGCACCAAGCAAGGCATTATCAAAAAGACTTCTTTGCAAGATTTCAGCCGCCCACGTAGCAATGGTGTCAATGCCATTACCATTCGCGAAGACGATGTGTTGCTAGAAGCCGCCCTCACAGATGGCAACTCTTATGTGATGATGGCTGTAAATAGCGGACGTGCCATATGCTTCCCCGAAGAGAAAGTGCGTGCCACAGGCCGCGGCGCTATAGGCGTGTATGGCATAGACAACAACGATGGCAAAGACTACGTAATAGGTATGCTTTGCGTAAAGCGCGATGCCCTTACCAAACAAATACTTGTAGTGTCCGAAAAAGGACTCGGCAAGCGTACGCCATTCCTAGAGCCATTGGCCGAAGGTGCTAATGCCGACGACCTATCCAACACCGTAAAGATTAAAAACGAAGCAGGCGAAGAGATAGATTACCAACTGAGCTATCGCGTTACCAACCGTGGTGGCAAAGGGGTAAAAACCATCAACATCACCGAAAAAACAGGTGCACTTGTAGGCTTGCTTGCGGTAGAAGAAAAAGACGATTTGATGATTACCTGCAAGTCGGGCATCACCATCCGTATGAAGGTGGCGAATATACGCGAGGCAGGCCGTGCCACACAAGGCGTGAAGCTTATAAACATAGACGATAGCGACCAAATAGCAGCCCTTGCCAGCATAGACGAGCAAGACGAAGAAGAAGAATTTGACGAGAACGGCGATGCGATAAGCCCCTCCCCAACCCTCCCCGAAGGAGAGGGAGATGGTTTCATAGCACCAGATGCAACAGAAACAACTGAGGCTACCGAAGAAGAATAAACACCAAAGTTTTGAAAGACAAAAACACCCACAAGACCATCGTTTTGTGGGTGTTTTATTTTGCGTAATATTTGGGGGCGTGCTAAAGCACCGGGCTATCACTCCTATCTTTTGCCTGAAAAAGGCAAAAGGATATCCGCTCTATCCCTCGCCCTTGTGGTGGAAAACTAACCACAAAGCACACAAAGAAAAAAGGCACAAAGCTCGCTAAGCCTTTTTTATACCAGTACAACATCCTATTTACACCATTCGTTATACTCCAAAGGTCTTTGTGCATCTTTGTGAAAAAGCTTCGTGCCCATTGTGGTGGAAAACGCAAATACACTTGTATTTACTCGTCTGCTACATCTCCGGCCTATAAATACACTTGTATTTACTCGTCGGCTACATCTCCGACCTATAAATACACTTGTATTTACTCGTCGGCTACATCCCCGACCTATAAATACAGTTGTATTTGCCTTTCAGAAAAAATATTTTTTAAGAAACACTTTGTTTTTCCAAAAATACTACTAACCTTTATAGTGAATTTAAAACCATTCATTCACTCAAAAAATTATTTCTTATGTCACGTCCTTGGACCTACCTCGTCAACACATTCGAATCTGTAACCGCAGACAGTTATCGCCTAGCCAAAAAACTTGGCGACCGCACAATCCTCGATTTGGCCAACAACATTGCCAACCCCTATATGGCAGACCTGCACGCCAATCTGCTGCCACACGTAGCCACCTACAACACGCAATATATGAAGTGGAAGGGCGAAATAGGGGCACAAAAATCTACCACTTCGGGGCTTACTGTGTTGCTAAAAACACTTAGTAGCGAAAAAATTGCCCGTTGGGATATTCAAATACAAGTCCTTTATCCGCAAGGCAGCAACGAGTATATTTTGCTTTTGCCCTATAGGCGCGCACCATTTCAGCACGGTAGTCAGGAAGATAGAATATCTGCAGTAGGCTCTTTGGGCATGATGCTTGAGGGCAAGCAGCAACTGGCTGCTACCAAGGCAGAGGTAGATGCATTTTTTGCAACGCTTACCAATAGCTTCGATACGCAAAAGCAAAAGCTGAACCAAACCACGATGAACAGCACTGCGCTAGATGCAGCACGCGAAGCGGTATGTGTAGAAATGTATTATACACTTGCTATGCTCATGGCGTATTACAAAACCAACCCAGCAGCTGCGGCAGCTTTCTTTGATGTAGAAAGCATCCGCAACCACGAGCAAACAACGTTTAACGGCACGGTATACGGTGCCGAGCTAAAATTGGCAATGACGCACACATTTATTCTTGGCGAAGAAGTAAGACTTGTAAACCGTGGCAACCACGATTTGCGTTTTGCGCTCTGCACCGAGGCCAATGATGCAATAGGGCAGCCATCGGTATTGGTAGCGGCAGGCAATGAAACTATTGTACGCGCCGAAGAGCTTGGCGATGTGGCTACTCAAAGGTACCTGAAGGTAGAAAACCTGGCTCCTGCAGAGGATGGAAAATATACCATTATGCTACTGTAGATAATATGGCTAATGTGATAAATGTGGGGAATGTGGGCAACACATTCTCCACATTTTTTTTTGCACATTTAGCCACATTTTTTTGGATAAATGGCTGTCTTGCGCGCGGCTTGCCACTTGGGTAGCAAAGCTTAATAGTAGGATAAAAGCTTCATCTGCGCCAGATGGTAGCGGCTATCCTTTGCCCCTTTTTCGGGGCAAAGATAGTAGCGGACAGCTGGGGTACCAAAGCTTTACGAAGGAGGCGAAAGCTTTATCGCCCAAAAAAAAAAGGGTAGGCTGGGGCGCTAGGCTATGGGCCAGTGGCCGCGTAGTTTTAGTACTTTTTGTATCACGTCTCTTACACAGCCGGCACCACCCTTGATGGGGGATATGTAGTGGGCTATGGCTTTGATTTCGGTGGCAGCATCGGCAGGGCAGGTGGCTAGGCCGCAGAGTTGCATGGCGGCGTGGTCTGGTATATCGTCGCCCATGTATAGGGTGTGGGCGGCTGGTATTTGGTGCTTGTGTAGTAGCTGTTGCAGCAGGGTGGCTTTGTTGGGCACGGCTATGTGTATTTCGGTAACGCCCAGCTTGCGCAGGCGCAGGCCGGGTGCTTCTTGGCGGCCACCGCTTATCACCCATATGTTGTAGCCTTGCTGTATGGCTAGCTGGGTGGCGTATCCGTCGCGGATGTTCATGCTGCGTAGTAGGTCGCCGGTGTCGGTTACTAGTAGTTGGCTGTTGGTCATTACGCCGTCTATGTCTAGCACAAAGGTGCTGATGTGGGCAAAGCGTTGGAGGATGTTCATGGCTTAGTTTTGGTTGTCGCGCCACTCATATACCCAGCTGCTTTGTATCATTTCTAGGTGGCCTTCGTTGCTTTGCTCGCGCGTGCCCTCGAAGTGGGGTAGTGCGAGCACCCATTCTATAAGGTCGGTAAAGCGGATGCGGTATATTTTGCTTTCGGTAAAGTCGTCGCCAAATTTTTCGTATAGTTTTAGGGCTATGTCTTCGTAATCGTTCCAGTGTATTGGGGGTTCGTACATGAGTTTTGTTGTTGTTGTTGTATAGTGTGTGTGTAAAGAATTAATCGCCGTAGATAAGGGTTTGGTCTGGTAGGGTTACCGATATGGTGCCTGCTTGGTCTTTGTCCAAGACGCATTGGCAGCCTAGGCGCGAGTTGATACGTGGGTTGCGTGCGCGGTCTATAAAATCTTCTTCGCGGTCTATGATTTCGGGAAAAATGTCTTCGCCTTGGTTGATATAAATATGGCAAGTGCTGCAAGCGCATACCATGCCACAGTTGTGGTGTAGTTCTATATTGTTATCTAGTAGTACTTCGAGTACGCTTTGGCCACCGGCTACATTTTCTAGTGTTATGGCGGGCGTGTCTTTTTGCTCGAAATTTATTTTTAAAGTGTACATTAATGCTGAGATTTCCGGGATTGTGTATTTATGCGGCAAAGGTAAAGCTTCGAGGGCTTTAATCTGCGTCTTTTGTATAGGTGTTTCTTATAGAGGAGCTAAGCGATTGGTATATGGCTAGCCAGTGGGGCTGGTTTTTCAATAGATTTTGTTGATGGAGTAGCGTGTTTTGGTCGTTGCGTATGGCAGGCCCTGTTTGTATGTCTATGGCGGGCTGCTGCGCTAGTCTTTGTATGCCTTGGGCAATAATGGGTGCAAGTATTTGGGCATCTATATGCTGCTGGCTGCATAGCTGCTGCGCAATAGCATAGAGGTGGTTGGTAAAGTTGCTGGCAAAAACAGCCGCTAGGTGTAGGTGCGTGCGGGTATCGGCATTGGCTACAAAAGTCTTGGGGCTTAGCTGGGCCATTAGTTGTAGGCTAGCTGTGTTGCTGGCTTCTATGGCTATGGGTATCATATTGCTGTCCCACTGTTGGCCACGAGATATAGCATATATGGGCCAGTAAACGCCTGTGTTTTGGGCAGCGCTAGCTATAGCTGCTAGCGCAGTAGCACCCGAGCAATGTAGCAAAAGGGTATGGCTAAAGTTTAATTGTAGTGCCAAGCTAGCAATAGCAGCATCGCTAATAGCCAGGAAGCAAATATGGTTTTCTTGGTCGGGTATGTGGCTAAGGCTTGGGTAAATGTTGCAAGGGTAGCTATGGGCAAAGTCGGCAGCTTTGGCAGCGTCTCGGGCCCATACCCCTGCTAAGCTATGCCCTTGCTGGGCTAGGGTAGCGGCAAGAAAATGGGCAATGTTGCCCGTGCCTATAATGCTGTATTGGTAGGCTGCGCTCATGCTTGGTGTTGGGTGTAATAATTGTTCCTAATATGCCACACCTGCTCTTTGAGCGCGGGCAAGTGGCGCAGGCCTAGCCCTTCGGTGGGTATGGGTTGCAAAAAATGTATGTCTATGGCATGTGGCCAAGCAAAGAACTTTTTGTTGTGCGGCAATACCTTGCCTGTATTGAAAATAAGGCAGGGTAGTATTGGCTTTTGGGCGCGTATGGCTATCACAAAAGCCCCATCGTGGAAGGGTTGCATTGCCTCGGCAGACTTGTTGCGGGTGCCCTCGGGGTATAGGCATAGGTGCAGGCCTAGCTCTAAAGTCTGGCGCATGGCCGTGAAGCTTTCTTTGCGGCTTTGCTCCTTGTCTCTGTCTACCAATATGCTTCCTAGCTTGTAGATGGTGCCAAAGATGGGTACGCGTGCTATTTCTATTTTGGCAAGTGTTTTGTTGGCAGCAGGTATCCAAGGGCTGCTCACTGGTATGTCCATAAAAGAGTTGTGGTTGCATACCACCACGTAGTTTTGGTCTGCAGCAAAATGCGCAGCACCTTTGCGGCGTACGGGGCAAAAAACAAGTGGTAAAAAAACGCCCATCCATACCCTGAAAGTGCGGTGCAGGAAAATACTTCGTTTGGGCTCGGGTAGGGTTTGGATATACAAGGCTACCAAGTACACTGGCAGCATAGTGACTATAAAAAGCAGCAAGAAGTAAA
>JADLEN010000202.1 GCA_020846105.1 Chitinophagaceae bacterium
CTATATAACGCTCAATCAAATCATTATATTGATTCCAATAATCTGAATTCATAAAAGATGACTCAAGTTCATAGGCTTCTTCAAACCAATCATTCCAAAGGTAAATAAAGGAAATAATGTTGTAGGCCATTCCCTTATTGTACAATTTCAATACTTCCTCGCCTTCCATCCGAAACTTGCTTTCCTTTATATCACTATATTGTTTGCTTTGGTAGGCATACCATAGTGCTTTTTCTTTTTCAAAGTTTGCATCGAAATACATAAATGCAAGGCCAATGTAGGTTTCCTTATCAGGTAAGGTTCCGAAGTCTTTTAGTTCAGTTTTCATTTTACAATTTCATTTTTTTTGGTTATTTATCCATCTTCGCCACTCCTGCCACTAGTCTTTGTAAGAGGTTTCGGTCTTTAGTGATGATGCGTGCTGTAGCGGTCATTTCGGGATTGAAAGGGATTTTCTTGTGGTAACTTGTGGTGAGCGTGTCGGGCAGTTGCACATAGATGCGGTACATAGCTCCTTGTTGGGCCTGACCGCCACTGTTGCCCTTAGCTGCTTCGGGTAGGGTACTGCGTTTGATGATTTTGCCTTCTAAAAAACCAAATTCGTTGTAAGGGAAATTGTCAAGAAGCAAATGAACATTTTGTCCAATTTCTACTTTGCCAATACCATTGGCCGGAAGCATCGTCACCGCTAAATATTTACTTTGTTGGGGTACGACGGCAAACAATTCTTCTCCTGTGTTAGTAGGTTCGTTGAGCTGTAAGGGTCGCAAATATTGGATTGTGCCATTGTATGGTGCAACCAACAAGTAACGTTGTTTCCATGTTTGGATATAATTGCTGAGGTTGCGTAAGGCTTCTTGCACTCCAACGGTTAATGCTCGTTCTTTATCTTCACGCTCGTATTGTATTTCGAGCATTTGTTTGTTGTTATCGTTACTGCTGATGTTGTTTTGAATGCCACTTCTTTTTTGTTGTTCCAATTGCAATTTCTTAGAGCGCAATTTTGCCGCCTCATCATAATACTCTTGCTTAGAAATTACACGGTCTTTGTACAGTTGTTCATTAGCTTTAAATCGGTCATCCGACTGCTTTAATTCTTCTTCAATCATTGCTTTTTCTTGCTTACTGATTTGTGCAATAGATTGAAGATTGCCGATTTGTTGTTGCAGGTTTTGTGTGCGTTTATTATAGAGCTGTTCCTTGTGCAACAAGGCTCTTGCGCTTAGTTGTTGAAGTAATTGATTGTAAAAACTCTGGGCATCTCCTAGCGATTGCAAAGGATGAGAAACTAATTCTTCCAAAGCGGTTTCATTATTCGTTTGCAGATAAACATTGATACTATCAATGGTATTTTGAAGATGAAGAATATTGGCATAGCCTGTGGGGTTTTCTATTTCTGCGATTGGTGTTTGATGAGATACTGTTGCTCCGTCTGCAACAAAAAGCTGGGTGATACGTCCTCCCAAAATGGATTTTAATTTAATAGGCAAAGGGTCTGTGGTAATGATGGCAGAACCTTCAAGGGTGTCGGGGTATTTGACTACAACGCTAATTAAAATGATAATGCCAAACACAATCATTATCGAAAAAACACCCCATCGCAATAACCAGGTTGGTGTGCGTTCCAGCATTTCGTTGGCTTCGGGCGCTCTTAATTCGTCCCTTCTTACAGAGACTAATTCTTCAGCTTGTATTTCAAATTCTTTGTTGGGCATTTAGCTCATTTTTTTTTCTACATTGACACAATAATTCACTATTAAATCAAATCTCTTTTCATTAGTTTATCTAACACCGTACAGCTTAAAAAGGACAAGGTAAAGCCTCCAAGAACATCACTCAGATAATGTAATTGAAGAATAATTCTACTTAATCCTACAATTGCAATAATTGAAAAGCAAAGAGGTTTTAATCTGGGATATAAAAACGCAATTGGAAACAATATTGCGCTAATAGTTGCAGTATGTAAAGAAGGAAATGAATCACTATTCTCTACAATTTTATCACTAAAACCATATAACCCGCTTTTTAAATAAACAGGTCTATATCTTGGAAAATGCACTTTCATAACTTGGGACAAAAATGTCACAGTAAAAAAGTTGTATAGCAATAAAAGTAGTTGGCCAGGCTTAATTTCTAACCGAAAAATATATCTGACTATAAAAAAAATTGTACCGCTGAATAATAATGCGACGTAACCAAACTGCGTATCTCCAGCAATCGTAATTTTTTCCCAAAAGGAAAAATTACTTAAATTGGGATGTGAAGAGAAGAAGTGATAAACTGTTCTGTCAAATATATAATAGCTCAGGATTGCACACAAGATTAATGTCAATATAATAATTGAGTTCCTCTTTTCTTCAGCGTACATTTCAAATTTTTTGTTGGGCATTTGTAGATTTTAAACGAGATACCTGAATAGAGCAATTGTCAATATGGTTAGTATCCATAAAACAATAGAAACTTTATCGAAGTATAAATGTGGTAATGGATTTTTAATTCTGTTGTAGGCACCTCTTGTTCTAAAATAAATCAAAGGCATCAAAAGGGTAGGTAGTAAGCTTACCCAAGTAATGATGGGAAAACTCAATAGTGTCATTATGACGATTGAACCAACAATAGGGTAAATGAACAATTGTTGTGCTGTTTCTTTTTGGTCAAAATCAACTTGACTTTTATAATAAATGAATTGATGTGACCATTTGCCAAAAAGGTAATTAAGGAGTAAAAAGGAAATAGCAGCAATTGAAATCGATAAATAAAGTGGAATCCCAAAATGGCGAAAGACTTTACCTGTATCACCTTGCTTTGCTATTGGGGCAATTAAAATATATCCGAAGAATAAAAGTAAATTATTCATCCCCAACCAAGTCATCCATAATTTAAATAAGGATGGTTTTATAAAGGATATCGAAACATACATCACCATTGAACCGATAATAAGCGAAAACAAAGGGCCTGCCGCAGCAATCATAGTCATTTGGCTACTTGTACCATTCTGCAAAAAGGGAACATAATTATGATGTAGTTCAGCATCGATATGGAAGTATTTGGCTGTAAAATAATGTGCAGATTCGTGCAAAATAGTTGCAATAATCGTTGTAGAAATTGCAATCAAAATGCTGTTTATGCCTAATGATTTGTTTTTAAGGTTCATATTTTTGAGTTCTATCAATTTCCCAGCTCCAGCTGATTTTTCACCAATTCATAATAATA
>JADLEN010000203.1 GCA_020846105.1 Chitinophagaceae bacterium
GCAAGATGTTTGCGCAAAATCCATACTTTACCGTGTACATCTTTATCAAACAATAAGTCATCGCGGCGTGTAGATGATGCCACTAGGTCTATTGCAGGATAAATACGACGGTTGGCAAGTTTTCTATCAAGCTGCAACTCCATATTGCCGGTACCTTTAAACTCCTCAAAAATTACTTCATCCATTTTAGATCCGGTATCTATCAAAGCCGTAGCCAAGATAGTAAGCGAACCCCCATTTTCGATTTTGCGTGCAGCACCAAAAAATTGTTTTGGTTTCTGCATTGCATTGGCTTCTACCCCACCACTTAATACCTTACCGCTAGACGGTGCTACGGTATTGTGCGCCCGTGCCAGTCTTGTGATAGAGTCTAGCAGTATCACCACATCGTGGCCCACTTCTACTAGTCGTTTTGCCTTTTGCAAGGCTATTGCGGCCACCTTTACGTGCTTGTCAGCAGGCTCGTCAAATGTCGATGCTATCACCTCGGCATGCACGCTACGTTGCATATCTGTAACTTCTTCTGGGCGCTCATCTATAAGCACTACCATCAAGTAACATTCTGGATGGTTGGTAGCTATAGAATTGGCAATTTCTTTTAGCAACATTGTTTTACCCGTTTTGGGTTGTGCTACTATCAAGCCTCTTTGGCCCTTTCCTATTGGGGTAAATAAATCTACAATTCTTGTGCTAAGATTGCTTGTGCCATTTCCTACCGAAAGGTTTAGTTTTTCGAATGGAAACAGGGGCGTGAGATAATCAAAGGGTACACGGTCTCTTATTTCATCTGGCAACTTCCCGTTTATCGTATCTACCTTCACCAAGGCAAAATATTTTTCTCCCTCCTTAGGTGCACGCACAGTGCCTTTCACCGTATCGCCTGTTTTCAGGCCAAACAGTTTTACCTGCGATGGCGATACATAAATATCATCCGGCGAGTTTAGGTAATTATAGTCGCTGCTGCGCAAAAAACCATAGCCATCGGGCATCATTTCTAGCACACCTTCGCCTTGGATAATACCGTCAAACTCTATGTTGAAATTGCCGTATTGTTGTTCTTTATTTTTCTTTTGTTGCCCATGATTTTGTTGTGGGCGCTCTGTCGGTTCCGACTCTTGCGGCGGTTGTATATCACTAGTGCTTTCGCTAGGCATCGTAATACCAGACTCTTCGCTCTCCGTCTTGGCCACAGCTACTATTGCTGCTTTCTTTTGCTCTTGATGCTCTTGTTGCTGTTTTGGTGCAGGCTGCTCTGTTGGCAATGCCGCTGCCTGCTGTTTGTTTTTTCTTTGCTCCAAGTTTTTTAGGCGCTCGCTACGCGGGCGTAGGCCATAAGGTATTACCGCTGGCTCGGCCTCTGTTGTCGTTTCTTGTTTGTCTGGGGTGGGGGCAGCAGTTGTAGCTGTTTCTTCGGTGGCTACTTTTGCTGTTGTATTTTCAACAATCACCGCTGCTGTTTCTGCTGTTTTTTCTATTTTGGCTTTTGGCTTACGTACTTTTTTTTCTGCCACAGCCACCGGTGCGTCTTCGGTTATAGGTGCTGCTACTATGGGTTCTGCTGCTACCACAGGCTCTTCGGCTATTGCTGCTGCTGCCGGGGCGCTAGCTGCTTTAGTGGGTTTGCGCACACGTTTTTTCTTTTCGCCATCTTCGCTAGCTACAGTTGTGGCGGCACCTTTGGGCTTTTCGGCCTGCAAGATAGTAGCGATTAAAGATTGTTTGTCGGATACTGCCGTAATAGGTAAGTTGCGGCTACGCATAATGTCCATAAGCTCAGGTACGAGCATGTCATTTAGTTGTGCAATGTCGAGGGGCATGAAATGTTTTTCGGTAAAAAAAATATTAAAATGAGTTCTTGTTATAGGAGAGGGGGCTAAATTTCATCCGATAAAATTCGTGATGCGTATTTATAATTTTTTTAGTAGAAGCTGGGGGCTGGTTAGTGCTAAGCTGCACCAATCTTTTTTTTTGTGGCAATCCCGAAAAATTTCTTTTTCGTACTGCAACAATACAACCCTTTTTCTTAAAACAAAAAAAATAAATCATCCCTTTCACAATTATTTATCCCAATTAGCAAGCCAAAACCATAATTTTGCCACTATGGACAGCCAATCATTGCAAGCACTACTACCCGCCAACTTTGCCGACAACAGCCGCGTGTGGATATACCAAAGCAATCGCGCATTTATACCCAAAGAGCAAGCCGAAATCAACGAACAACTATCCCAGTTTTACCTACAATGGGAAGCCCACGGCACACCCGTCAAAGGCTGGGCTAGCGTGGTTTACGGCCAATTTATAATAATAATGGCCGACGAATCCCAAACCCTCGTGAGCGGCTGCAGTACCGACGCCTCAGTGCGCATCATCAAAAGCATCGAGCGCCAATACTCCGTCAACCTGTTCGACCGTATGAGCATCACCTTTTTGCGCAAAAACAAAGCCGAAATGCTACCCCTAGGCCAAGTGCAATACGCTATAGACCAAGGCTTTATAGACGGCAACACCCTACTCTTAAACAACGTAGTATATACCAAAGCCGAGCTACTACAAAACTGGCTAGTGCCCCTAAGCCAAAGCTGGCTTGCCGATAGAATATCGCTAGGCCAATAACAGCTAACCTTTTTTTATACCCCTACTTTTTTTTTGGGCGTGTCGCCGCCCCCTCCTAGCGCTTGCTAGCAAAGGGGCGGCGCCGGGCTGCTCTAGGCTCCGCTGCGCTGCGGCCCTGCGGGCTGGCTGCCAAGGGGCAGCCACCTGGCACATCC
>JADLEN010000204.1 GCA_020846105.1 Chitinophagaceae bacterium
CATATCTGGTCAAGCACTCAAATTTCAAGCATTGAGCGCATTCTATGCCAAAAAAGATGACTTAGCACTTGCTACACTTATCAAAGCAAAAAACAACGCTACTGCTCGCGACCCATATATTTTCTCTACTTTGATAGACATTTA
This sequence comes from Chitinophagaceae bacterium, assembly GCA_020846105.1. Taxonomy (GTDB): domain Bacteria; phylum Bacteroidota; class Bacteroidia; order Chitinophagales; family Chitinophagaceae; genus Rurimicrobium. Next base: position 145 of record JADLEN010000204.1, read on the forward strand.
CAATACCCGCAAAGACAATGCGGCTGTTGAGGCTACGTTGGCCGAAGCAAAAAAGTTTTTCCCCAAAAATGCTGATATCTCTCGCCAAGAAATGAATTATTACCTCAATGCAGGTAAAAGTGAAATCCTTATTCAGAAAATGGAAGAGGCGGTAAAATCCGATCCAGACAATTCTTTATTGCAATACAACATTGGTGTGCTTTATGGTCAAATGGCCAATCCGCTTGATGCTTCTGGCAATCCACTTGAAAAACCAGCCAACTCAAAAGAAATGGAAAAAAAGGCTGAAATGGCTTACAAATTAGCAATTGATGCCGACCCTACAAAAGCAGAATATCCTTATAACCTTGGTGCATTATACTTCAACAATGCTGCGGATATTACTAAAAAAATGAACGCCATTTCGGGTACTACCGAGGCAGACAACAAAAAGTATGATGCCCTGAAAGCTTTGCGCACAGCAGAGTTTATGAAAGGGTTGCCTTATTTTCAAAAATCTTACGACTTGCTCAATCCCAAAGCTGCAAGTCTTAGTGCTGAAGACAAATCTACTTTCCGCAATACGCTCATAGCACTTCGCGAAACATACGAAGTAATGGGCCAAGGTGAAAAAGGTGATATGATGAGCAAACAAATTAACGAGCTCAATTAATCATTGTAGCTTTAAGAAGCAAAAAGCCATTGTACACGTACAATGGCTTTTTTGTTTGCAGTTTTTAAAAAACGCCCAAAGCAAAAAGTAGCTTTGGGCGTTTGGTTTTGTGCAGTATTGGTTTTTTATTTTCCTTTTATAGCTGCTATTCCAGGTAGTACTTTGCCCTCAAAATATTCTAGCATAGCACCTCCACCGGTAGATACATAACTTACTTTGTCTGCGAAGCCAAACTTATTTACAGCCGCTACACTATCACCACCACCTACTAGCGAAAATGCACCATTGGCTGTTGCTGCCACTACCGCTTCTGCAATAGTTTTGGTGCCATTCTGAAATTTTTCCATTTCGAAAACGCCCATTGGGCCATTCCACAATATAGTTTTACTGCGCGTTATCACATCGCTAAATGCCGCACAGGCACTAGTGCCAATGTCTAAGCCCATCCAAGCATCAGGTATCTCGGTATTATTGGCAAGTTTGGTGTTGGCATCAGCAGCAAACTTGTCGGCAATGATGCTATCCACTGGTAGGTGGATATTAACGCCCTTTGCTTTTGCTTTTGCTAATAATTCATTTGCTAGCTCCATACGGTCGTCTTCGCAAAGCGATGAACCTATTTTGCCACCCTGAGCTTTGAAAAAAGTATAAGCCATTCCACCGCCAATAATAATGTCTGTGGCTTGGTTTAGCAAGTTTTCTATAATCAATATTTTGTCCGACACTTTTGCACCTCCAACAATAGCTGTAAAAGGCTTTTCTGATTGGTGCAAAACTTTTTCTGCTGCCAATACTTCGCCTTCCATTAGTAAGCCAAACATACGGTTTTCGGGGGCAAAATACTGTGCCATTACAGCAGTTGAAGCATGTGCGCGGTGCGCAGTACCAAAGGCATCATTTACATAAACATCACCATAGCTAGCCAAGGTTTTTGCAAAAGCTTCATCACCTTTTTCTTCTTCTTTGTAATAACGAAGATTTTCGAGTAGCAATACTTCACCTGCTTTTAGTGCTTGTACTGTGGCTGCGGTGGTATCGCCCATACAATCGTTGGCAAACAATACTGGCTGCCCAAGCAATTCGCTAAGGCGCGCTACAATACGGCTCAATGAAAAATCAGCTTTACTGAGCTCGGGCTTTTTCTCCATATCTTTTATGGGGCGGCCCCAATGGCTTATCAAAACAACACTACCACCATCGGCCAATACTTTTTTGATAGTGGGTAATGCTGCGCGCATACGGGTATCGTCACCAATAACATCGTTCTTGATAGGGACATTAAAATCTACACGGATAATGGCTTTACGACCGCCAAAATGAAAGGAAGAGAAAGGAGACATCGGCAATTAAAATTATGTTTTAAGATTAATAAATAAACTGTGGGCGCAAAAGTAAGAAAGATAAAGGACCTGAAGAACAAGCTATAGAATTGCGATGTCTGTATCTTATTGTGCTAGCCTGTTTGCTTCCCAGCCTATAACTTTGTACCTTAGTAAAAATAACTAAAAGCAGCTGTGCAAATAGATAAAACTATAGAAAGCCAAAATTTGTTTATCCCAGTTGGTGCGTTCCAGCTCCATTGCCTCAAGATAGGCAATGGGCCCAATGTGGTGCTTGCTTTTAATGGCTATGCCAAGGAGGCTAGTACATTTGCTTTCCTCAAAAATCCCGATTATACCGTACTCAGTTTCGACCTCCCATTTCAAGGGGGTACTGCTGGCGTAGCCAATGCTGTTTTAAGCAAGCAAGAGCTTAAAGCACTTGCCGAGGAGATAATAGCCTTTTATCAAGTGTCTAAAATAGGGCTTGTGGGTTTCAGCCTAGGCTGCCGCGCTTGCATGTGTATTGCCGAGCTATTGCCAAATCATATTCGAAAAATAGTATTGGTAGCGCCAGACGGCACCAAGCACAATTATTTTTACCAATTCCTTACTGCCACTGCTATTGGGCGTTTTTCGTTCAGGGGCTTTGTGCGCTTTGGTGGCATTTACCTTTACCTCTTTGCTTTGCTACACAAAGTAGGCTTGCTCAATACGCATATGTACAAGTTTGCAATGCAGTATATACGCACGCCCGAGAGTCGTTTGCGCTTGTACAATATCTGGAATACTACCCGCAAGCTTATCCCACACTTGCACAAGTTGCGGCAGCGTATAGCCCACAAGCATATACCTACACACCTCATTATGGGCCAGCAAGACCGTGTTATTTCACTACAGCACGGCCTCAGGTTCAAGGGCAATAATCCATCTATATTTGTCCACGTTTTTGAGCGTGGGCACAACATGCTAGACTTTGAAGAAATACGAGGCACTGTAGCTGCCTGGCTATTTCGTGTTACTCATTTATCTTCTGCAAAAGGCTAATGGCATACTTCCTATTTGGCATTTTACTTTCCTTCTATTGTGTGCTTATGCTTTGGTACCGATGGGCTTGGCAGGCTACAGAGCCATTGCTTAGCACGCCCCTCACACCTACTACACGTATCTCGGTGGTGGTAGCAGCCCGCAACGAGGCGCTCCATATAGAGCGTTGTGTAGCAAGCATCTTGGCGCAAGACTATCCCGCGCATCTTGTAGAAATTATAGTGGTAGACGACTGCTCTACAGACAGCACCTTGGCATTGCTACAAGCCATACCCGCTGCCAACTTGCACAGCATAGCCATGGCCCCATTGCTGCAAGCG
>JADLEN010000205.1 GCA_020846105.1 Chitinophagaceae bacterium
AAATGCCTACCCAAAGCGCCACCACCGCTAACAGTACCGGAATATTGCCATACCGTTTAGACAGCCTAGCCATAACCATAGCGCCAAAAATGGCAACAATTTGTATGATGAGAATTGCTGGTATTAAATCCTCAGCTTTCATAGCCACCCACTGTCCATCTACAAATTTTTTTATCTCTTTGCTACCAAATATTGTAGCCGCTAGCATCACCGTTTGCACGCCCATACTATAAAAGAAAAATGCGGGCAAAAAAGCCTTGAGCCTAGGCATTCTCATTGCTTGCTGCCATACTTTTTGCAACTCTTTAAAACCCGATGTCCAAATGTTGTTGCCCCTAACACCCGCTAATGGCGTGCCATTGGGCAGATACTTAAAGCTTATTTGCGCAAAAAATATCCACCAAATACCTACCAACAAAAATGACAGTCGTGGCGCAAAAGTACCGTCCGTAAAAGGAGAAAAAATAAATGCAAAGCAAATAATTTGAAGTATTACACTTCCAATATAACCGTATGTAAATCCTTTAGCACTCAACTTGTCTTGCTCATCTACACTTGCTATTTCGGGTAAGTAAGCATTGTAAAAAACAAGGCTACCACAATAACCTATCGCAGCTAGCATTGAGAAAAATATCCCCAATTCGGTAGCCCCAGGCCGAAACCAAAATAGCCCCATACAAGCTAGCCCACCTAGGTAGCAATAAAACTGCATGTAGCGTTTTTTATTACCCTTATTATCTGCCACGGCAGAGAGTATTGGCGATAGCAGGGCAATAATAAAATAGGCCAATGCAAGCGAGTATTCTAACAAAGTACTGTTGGATAATTGCCATCCCATAAAGTCAATTTTGGCACCAGAACTACCACCTGTAACAGCAATATAATAGGCTGGAAAAATGGTGGAGGTGATCACCAAATTGTAGGCAGAATTTGCCCAGTCGTACATGGCCCATGCATTCTGGATTTTTTTCCGTGATATCATTTTCCAAAAGAAAACAAAAGAACCCAACTTTCAAAGCAAAGCTATTGTTACCTTTTTTCAGGCATTCGCTGCTATAAAAAAAACGCCAACCATATTGAGGTTGACGTTTTTAGGATTTTAAAGAATATATCGTTCTATAAGTTGCCGCGCTTAGCTTGCTCTCTTTCCAGACTTTCGAAAAGGGCTTTAAAATTACCTGCACCAAAGCTTTGTGCGCCATGGCGTTCAATAATTTCAAAGAACAAGGTTGGACGGTCTTCTACAGGCTTTGTAAATAATTGTAGCAAGTAACCTTCTTCATCACAATCTACCAAAATGCCTAAGCTTTGTAGCTTTTTAATATCCTCGTCTATAGCACCTACACGCTCAGGTATCATCTCGTAATATGCCTCTGGTGGCGCACTCAAAAACTCTACACCACGAGCTTTGAGTTCGGTCACCGTTTTTACAATATCGCTAGTGGCTACTGCAATATGCTGCACACCTTCGCCCTCGTAAAAATCAAGGTATTCTTCGATTTGCGATTTTTTCTTGCCTTCAGCCGGCTCATTAATTGGAAATTTTGAATAGCCATTACCATTGCTCATTACCTTACTCATCAAGGCAGAGTATTCGGTATTGATTTGCTTATCGTCAAACGAAAGGATGTTCACAAAACCCATCACTTCTTCGTACCATTTTACAGTTGGCAACATACGGTTCCATCCTACATTACCCACACAATGGTCTATGTATAATAGGCCGCAATCGCTAGGATTGTATGCACTTTCCCATTTTTCGTAACCTGGCATAAAAGGCCCAGTATAGTTTTTTCGCTCTATAAACATGTGCACTGTTTCGCCGTAGGTATAAATGCCCGACATACGTACTTCACCGTTTTCGTCAGTGATCGTTTTGGGCTCCATATAAGATTTGGCACCGCGCTTCATCGTTTGCTCATAAGCATCGTATGCATCGTTTACCCAAAGGGCTAATACTTTCACACCGTCACCATGTTTTTTCACGTGCTCACTTATTTCGTGATCAGAGTTTAGGGCTGTGGTAAGCACCAAACGAATTTTGCCTTGTTGCAATACATAAGATGATTTGCCACGCACACCTGTTTCGGGGCCAGCATAGGCTAGGCTCTGAAAGCCAAAAGCTGTTTTGTAAAAATGAGCTGCTTGCTTAGCATTGCCCACATAAAACTCGATATAATCGGTACCATTAATTGGTAAAAAATCTTGCGCTTTTGCAATCTTCTGTGCGAAGGTTAAATTTTCTGACATTGTAATTTATTTTTAAAAATTGAAAAGAATTATGCTAATAATAAATGTGCTATTACTAGCGAGTGCTCCACATAGCCATAGCCAATGTTCGGAGCAAATTTCTTTTGGCACAAAAGCAAACTTGTATAGTCATCATAAAATATTCTGCTGCAAATTTAAGTAAAGCAAAAAAGAAAAACGATATATTTTTAATCAAAGAAAAATACTCAGTTTTGTGACAACAGCCCAAAATTTAGACTATGGTACACGATATACTTAAAGACAAGGCCACAAAGCTATTTATTTTTATGGCTGCTTTTTTTGTTGCCAATGCTTTAATAGCAGAGTGTATCGGTGGCAAATTATTTTCGCTCGAAACCCTATTGGGGCTTACCGTTCACCCTTTTTCTCTTTTGGGCGAGCAAGGGCTTACTTACACCCTCACAGCAGGCGTACTATTATGGCCACTAGAGTTTGTAATGACCGATATTGTAAACGAATATTACGGACCCAAAGCCGTAAAACGGATTAGCTATATTGCTGTTGCCCTTATTGCCTATGCTTTTGTAATGTTTTATGTGGCCATAGCCGTACCTGCCGAGCAATCTTTTTGGACTGGTAGTATGCAGCCCAATGGTATCCCCGATATGCAAAATGCCTTCTCAGCAGTACTTGGCCAAGGGATGTGGATAATAGTGGGCAGCATCTGCGCATTTCTTGTGAGCCAGTTTGTAGATGTTTGGGTGTTTCAGAAAATAAAAAAACGTACTGGCGAAAAAGGTGTGTGGCTACGAGCAACTGGATCTACGATGGTATCACAACTAGTAGATAGTTTTATTGTATTGTTTATTGCGTTCAGCATTGGCAAGGGCTGGTCGTTACAAAGAGTTTTAGCCATTGGCCTTGTAAATTATAGCTACAAAGCCGTAATGGCAATCATCTTAACGCCACTTATTTATTTGGTAGAACATTTTATTGAGCGCTATTTGGGCAAAGAAAAGGTGGCAGAAATGAAGGCCGCAGCCATGGCCGAATAAGGTACCATCCTTACAACATTACCAAAGCAGCCATCTCCTTCGCTAGCCTAGGCCCTGCAGAAAAGCCTCGCGTACCCAAACCATTAAAAAAGTAAAGATTTTGAATAGTAGCGTGCTGCATTAATATAGGCAATTGCCCTGCCGTTGTAGGGCGCTCCGCCACCAAATGGTTTACTGTTTCGCAAGGCAGTTTTAACCATGTGCTTAATTCTTTTTCTGTTTGTAAGCGCCATTCTTTATTGGGCAATAAGTTTTCATATTGCCATACATAATTACTACCACACCACCACAGCCCATCGCTGCGCGGTACTAGCCGTATGCCTTTGTGGTATAGGTATTGGGCCGACAAGCCTGGTATAGAAAGCAATAAGGCTTCGCCACGGTTTTGGGTAAATTGCTGATGCGGGAAATAGGAATTTGCACGACCGATAGCTCCTTCGCAAAAGATTATTTTATCAGCCCTTACATCTTTATAACCTATACCTGCAACACTCTGGCTCATAGCTGCAAAATCATATTGCTCGGCCCTGTAGCAGCCTTTTTGTAGCAGGTATTTTTGCCATGCTGCTAGCATCACTGAGGCGTCTATTATAGATACTGGGCTTACCTTACCTATGCCCCATTCTTGCACTAGCAACTGCTTCATTGCGCTCATTTCTGCTGGCAATAAGCTTTGCGCAAAAACATTTTCACTCGTTATTTGAGCCTCAAAAACCTGTTGTTCCTTACTGTTTTTTGAACATACGATTAGTTGTTTTTGGGCTACAAACCGCGTGGCTAGCATCTGCTCCATTGCTGTATATGTGGCTAGGGCAGTAGCTATATTTTCTGCCGCGCCTTGGGCTATCG
>JADLEN010000206.1 GCA_020846105.1 Chitinophagaceae bacterium
AAAACCAGTGCCACTATATTTATTTTCCAGTGCTGGCTTATTGGCCTTATTGTCTAAGTCTTGTATAATTCTTGTTTGCGATTTTTTAATGCCTTCAATTTCAGAGCGTACCTTTTTTAGCTCGCTATATTTTGATGCGTTGTCTTGTTTTTTATTATTCCAAAAATTGGTACCAATACTCGCTATTAATGCTACCCCAGCTGCTACTGCAGCAGTGCGTGTATAATGCTTGCGCAAAGATATTTTACGTGGGGCTTCTATTGCTTCTTGCTTAATGGCTGCTTTGATATCTTTTAAATTTTTGGCTAGCTTTTTTTGTTCTGATTGTGCTTGTAAAGATTTTAGTAGTTGTATGCTTTCTTCAAACTCGGCAGCAAATAGGTTGTCATTTGCCAATTTTAGCTCTAGAGCGGCAAGCGCTACATCAGTAAGGCTTTTAGCCAAATAGGCCTCTGCGGTTATCAAAATTGTGTTTTCAGTACTCATCTCCAATGCTCAGTTTATTTGTGCACCTTTTCGGTGTAAAAAAGTTTTTTTAGCCGGCTAAGGCATTTGTATTTTTGTGTTTTCGCATTATCCGGATTGGTGTATCCAAATCTTAGCGCTATCTCTTGCATGCTTTTATTTTCATGATAAAAAGCTTTTAAAAGGCTTGCACAAGGCTCTCCAAGGTCATCCATTGCAACGTCAAGTTGTGCAAAATGCAACTCTCTTTCCTTTTGCACTTTTATATCATCTTCGTATTGATGGCTTTCACCTTTCTCGTCACTTCCACTATCAAACGGTACATAATCGGGTCTTCTGTTTTGCTGCTGTAGTTTTTTATACCAAATAAATTTGGCTACAGCTACCAAGTAGGTGCCAATTTTGCAGCTCAACCTAAAGTCTTCTTGTTGTGCTTTCTGAAAAAGTACAGTCATTGCCTCTTGAAAAACATCATCTCCATCATCACTATTTCCACCTTTGTTTTGTACCAAAGCTTGTACCTGCTTATAATTATTGCGGTATATTAGTTCGGTAATCTTACGATCATTATTCGCAAGACCTTCAAGTTGTTGGTGTTCTGTTAGTAAAGTAAGTTGCACTTATTAATACTGCTTTTGGAAAAAAGTAACCCGTTGCGAGCTGTTTTTTATTAGATAATTAGCAAAAAACAAAGATAGTGCGCTTTGCCTTAATGCAGCAAATCAACAGTTCATAATAATATGGCAAAATGAGGCCGTAGATATATTTTTAAAAATTTTTAAAAAGCTTGGGTTACCTTTCTTCAGTTTGGGTATTAATGGGAAATTAACTTTAAAAAAACAGAATTATGAAATTTGTAAAAATTAGCATCGTTGCCCTTTCTATGGGTTTTTTCTTGGCTTCTTGCGGTGGTAACACTGAAGCTACTGCTCCAACTGAAGATACAACAATCGTTGTAGCTCCTGTGGTTGAAGAAGTTGCTCCTGTAGTTGATTCTGCTGCTGCAATGGTAGATACTACTGCTGCTCCTGCTGCTGAACAAGCTGCTCACTAATATTTATTAGTAAAGCAAATAGAAAGGCATTGATTTAATTAATGCTACTTAAATAAGGGTCTAGAATTTTCTAGACCCTTATTTTTTTTATTTATTATTGCACTCCATGGCTAAATCGTTGGCAAAGAACACTTCAGTATTCAAATATTTATTCAAACTTGGATTTAGATTATTGTTGCTTTCAATAGTCTATTTGTTTTTGTGCAAATGGATAATGCCTCCTGTCACTATTACCCAACTGGTATCCTTTGCCAAAGGTGAAGGGCTCAACAGGGATTATGTGCATTGGGATAAAATAGCGCCAAGCGTGAAATTAGCCGCAATCGCTTCCGAAGACCAGCTGTTTGTTGTTCATAATGGCTTCGATTGGCAAGCGCTCCAGAAAAGTTTATCTCGCGAAAAAACATCTAGTAAGGCAAAAGGTACGGGTGCTAGCACTATAAGTCAGCAGACGGCTAAAAATATTTTTCTGTGGCAGGGTAGCAGCTGGGCAAAGTATGTGAGAAAGGTGCCCGAGTTTTTTTACACCCAAATGATAGAGTTGATTTGGGGCAAAAAAAGAATTCTTGAGGTATACTTGAATACTATAGAAATGGGTAAAGGGGTATATGGTATTGAGGCTGCTGCTCAGTTGTATTTTCATAAATCGGCTGCCGACCTTAGTAGCCAAGAGGCTGCAATGATTATTGCTTGTTTACCCAATCCTAAAAGATTTACCGTAGTGCCCAAGAGTAAGCGTGTGGCTTGGCGCAGCCCTCAAATTTTAAAGCAAATGGATAATATTCGCAGCAATGCAGCCATTAAGGCTTTGATATGGGGTGATGTAAAGTAAGATTTTGCGCCATTATATTTTTTACCTTTTCTTTCAATTTGATTACATCGTTCATATTTAGCCCTTCGGTTTCTATCGGGTCTAGTATGATACCTCTATTAGCACCAGGCCATATATGCCACCAAGCGTCGTAGTGCCACCGGGCTTTTGTATCGGGGAATAGTATTGGCAAGATGGGCACCTGAGCTTCTATTGCAAGTTTGAATGCACCATCATAAAAGCTTTTCATAGGCTCAGTAGTTTCATTAAATGTGCCTTCGGGGTACAGAAAAATACTACAATCATTTTTTAAAGCTTCTTGCATTTTGCGCATACTTTTTGCGCGGCTTTGGGTACTGCTTCTGTCTACTAGCAGTGCTATTTGTGCGTATATAAACCCAAAAATGGGTACTTTTTTTATTTCGTGCTTTGCCAATGGTCTGAAATAAAAAGGCAATACATCATATATCACAATAGGGTCGAGGTAAGAAACATGGTTAGCTACAATTACCATGTTTTTGCAATTGGGCAACATGCCCGTGGCTTGCACACGCATGCCAGTGGCACGCAAAAATACGCGGCACCATAGCCAAGTGAGCCGCCATATACCTTTGCGCGATGCTTGCGTATTGGGTATGCTTAGCAAAAAATAAAAGGGCAACACTAAGAATAGTGTTGCCATAAAAACTAAGATAAAGTACCCCACATATAAGGGCTGTACAATTTTTTTTATCATTCAAATATTACATGCCAGGAAACCAAGGACGGGCAATAGCTTCTCTAAAAGGCCAAGGAATTGATAGTAGCATTACTACCAATGATAGTAAGCTGAAGACGAATATTTTTTTGAATTTGGCTGTGTCATTCATTGGTTTTTTTGCAAAGGCATAAGCAACGTGTGCAAATACAATTGCCAATACCATACCTATGGTGTGTTCTATTGCAAAGAAGCGACCAGCGGGGTCTTTCATTACTTCGCCCATACCCATATTTTGTATGTTTTTCATACCCCATGCACCTGTGAAGTACAAGGCCAAGCCCAATAGCAATTGGATGTCCATTGATATCATGAAAAACAACGAGGGTTTTTTGTCGGCTGCTGTAAATGCTTTTTTGCTACTCATGCCGCTATAGCTTTTAATGATTGCCCACAGTGCCAAAATAAGTGCCACCCAGCGAAGGAAATTATGTGCGTGATTCATTAGTTGTTTATTTTTTTTGATGAAACACAAATGTAAGGCAATCGTTTTGAATTTATTTTACCCAAAGTTTATTATTAATCATTGCATCGCTATAACTCTGTTTGAATGCATTGAAACGCAGTAAAGTAATATGTTCCAATGAGTCGTTTTGGTGCAGCAAATTTCGGTCACACATTCGGTCATTTTCTGTGTCATAGAGCTTTTCTGGCGTTTGATAGGCACATTGTACCAAACGATTATTCATAGTGTAGAGTTGGTTGCCACTCCATTGCTGTATTGTATATCTATAATTACACGGGCGCAAAATACTATTCCCAAATGCAAAAAAGGAGTCGTTATAACCTAGGTAGTCCATCACTGTTGGTAGTATGTCTATTTGATGGGTAAGCGTGTCTGTCTTGCCTTTCAGCGAGCTGTCTTTGGGAGCATAATATACTATTGGTATAGCAAATCGGCCTTGTTTGTAATGATAATAATCGTCTTCGGAAAGCGGAGAGCAATGGTCAGAGACGAACACAAACAAAGTGTTTGGGTACCACTTTTCTTTTCTGCAAGATTCAAAAAAGCGGCGCAGTGCATAGTCGGTATAGCTTACAGGCTTGTGTATGTCTAATGTGCCCTGGGGCAAAATTTTGGTATATTTTTCTGGTACTTTGTAGGGTGGGTGAGAGCTTACTGTAAATATTGATGCTATGAATGGCTCTTTGAGTTTCGTGCTCATATCCTTGTTGCAAAATTGCAAAAATGGCTCGTCCCAGATGCCCCAACTGCCATCAAAATCTTTCTCGTTATTATACTCTGTGCGCCCTACATAACGCTCGAAACATGCATTCT
>JADLEN010000207.1 GCA_020846105.1 Chitinophagaceae bacterium
GCCCGCTAAACAAGGTTATCTTGCCTTGAAGCTCGTCTTTCAACACTTGCAAACTTTCGGGCTTGTGCGCCGATATTGCTAAGACTTTATGCCCAATACGCTCATATATTTCGGCCCAGCGCTCTAGGGTGTCAAAATCTTCTTCAGATAATAAATCTACTTTATTAACCACAAGTATAGCAGGTACTTGGTAAGCTTCTGCTGTTACCAAAAAACGGTCGATAAAGCCAAGCGAAGTTTGCGGTTGTGCAATAGTTACAATAAGCAAAACACTGTCCAGATTGGCAGCCACAATATGTTTCTGATGTTTGTTGTGTGGAGATACCCTTACTATATAATTCTTGCGGTCTTTGACAGTGTGGATAATCGTTTGGTCTGGCCCACCATCTTCGGCATCCATAAGCACCCAATCGCCCACGGCCACAGGGTTAGACGAGGAAATTTGCTTGTCTATCTTCATCTTTCCTTTTATCCTAGCACGAAACATTTTACCTGTTTCGTCTTTTACCTGATACCAACTACCGGTGGACTTATAAATAATACCTTGCAAATTCTAGTTTTTATATTTAGGTGTATTTTTAAACGATTAATTGCTAAGAAGTTCTTAGCGCTACTATGGGGTCTAGCCGTGACGCTTTGAGTGCTGGATAAATACCCGATACCACACCCACAATACTACAAATAGTGACCCCCAACAATATCCAAGCCCAAGGAATAACAAATGCTACATCGAAATAGGACGACAACGAAACCCCAATAACAAGGCTGAAAACGATACCCAGCGCCCCTCCCATAAGACTTATCATTATGGACTCTAGTAAAAACTGCTGCCTTATTGCTGCGGATTTTGCACCTAGCGCTTTGCTGATGCCTATCTCTCTGGTACGCTCTACTACAGACACAAGCATAATATTCATAAGCCCTATCACAGAACCCAGCAAGGTAACAATGGCAATGGCAATGGCTGCAATTCCTATCTGTCCTAGTAGGTTGTTTACCATCTCTACAAGGCTATTATTTTGTTGTACTGCAAAATTATTATCTGCGCCCAAGGGCACTTTTCGGATACCACGAAACACGCCCTCGGCTTCCTCACTTGCTACATTTTTCACTTGCACATCTTGCACCATCACATTTATAACATAAGAGCTAGCACCGCCATAAATGGTACGTGCAGTTTGTAATGGCAAAAAAACCATATTGTCTTGGTCCATCATCATACTGCCACCTTTGGCCTCGGCAACGCCTACAATTGTCATTTTGTTGGCACCTACCGACACTGTTTGACCAATAGCTTTTTGTGCGTTTTTGAATAATTTTTTAGCAATAGAATTACCAACCACACAAACGCTATTAGCATTTTCTTCTTCGTATTTAGAAATATTACGACCAGCGTCCAAGGCTGTTTGGGCAATACTGAGGTAGTTTTGATCTACACCCATTACACGCACATTAGGGTTAGTTTTCTCGTTTTCGTTGGCTACTGTTGCTACCATTGTACCCAATACCGAAACCCCAACAGTAGTCTTCGGAAAAGCATACCTAGCTTGGAATGTAAGTGCATCTTCATAGCTAATATTCTTGGTATCGGTGCTGCTCATGCTCATTCCACCTCGCCCCTTTTTGGTTTTTATTACTTCATTGGTAATCTGAAAAGAGTTGGCACCCAAACCACTAAAATTACTGGTAACACCTGCTTTCATCACATCAGTAGCAGTAAGAATACCTACCAAGGCGGTAATACCTAGGGTAATTATGAGTATGGTAATGACAGAACGCAGCATATTGGCACTTATAGTGCTAAAAGCCTGACTAATATTAAAACGGAGTTGTTGCATTGAAGAGGGGCAAAGTTAATGCCTTAATGTTCTGAAAAGGTCAATCTTCAATTGGCTATTATTATTTACATTTGCGCTTTGAAAAATATCCATAATCTTATGAACGATACAGTTGAAAATATTATAAGCAATACCGGCAGTTTAATGGTTAAAGCGATTAAACATTTAGAAGTAGAACTTTCGCGTGTGCGTGCGGGCAAAGCCAACCCTCAAATACTAGATGGCATTATGGTAGATTATTACGGCAACCCCACCCCATTGGCACAAGTTGCCAATATCACTACTCCCGATGCCCGTACCTTACAGTTGCAACCTTGGGAAAAAAACATGCTTCAACCTATAGAGCGTGCTATTATCGCTTCCAACATAGGGCTCAACCCATCTAACGACGGTAATTTCATTCGCCTTTTCTTGCCACCACTTACTGAAGAGCGCCGCAAAGAGCTTGTAAAAAGAGTAAATAGCGAGGGCGAGCAAGCCAAAGTAACCATCCGCTCACTACGTCGCGACGGTATAGAGGCTATTAAAAAATTACAAAAAGATGGCATGAGCGAAGACGCTGCCAAAGATGGCGAAGCAAGCATTCAAGGCATTACCGACAAAGAAATCATTTCTATAGACAATGTGTGCAAAGACAAAGAGAAAGAAATAATGACGGTATAACCATCCTTTTATTTTTCTTTTAAATACCCAAAACGACAAACGCCCAAAGCCGTTTGTCGTTTTAATTTTTTACTACTTGTAAAACATAGCCCCTACCAATGGACCAGTACCACCAAACCATACTTATACTATTCTCGCTGCCCATTTATTTGTTTTTTATTCCGCTAGAGTTATTGCTCAGCCACTTCAATGGGTGGAAACTTTATACTTTCAAAGAAACAATGATGAATATCTACCTCAACATTGTCAACTTTGGGGTAGATATAAGCTTGCGTGCAGTGGCCCTTTTTGTGTTGGTGTTTTTTGCACAACACAAGCTGCCTATTGCTTACAATCCTTTTTGGTATTGGTTCCTCCTATTTATATGCGAAGATTTTCTGTTTTGGCTAGAGCACGTTGTCGACCATCATGTGCGTGTATTTTGGGCAGTGCATGTTACCCACCACTCATCGCCCGAGTACAATCTTAGCACTGGCTTTCGGTCGTCCGTATTTATGCCCTTTTACCGGTACCTCTATTTTATCCCACTTGCTTTGCTTGGCTTCCGGCCCGTGGACATATTGTTTATGTATGCCATTACACAGCTATACGGCATTTTGGTACACACCCAAGCCCTGAAGCAAGTACCTAAGTGGATAGGCTATATCCTTGTAACCCCTGCCCACCATCGTGTGCACCATGCTAGCAACACTTGCTACTTAGACAAAAACATGGGCATGGCGCTTATAATCTGGGACCGCATCTTTGGTACTTTCCAAGACGAGCTGCCAAATGAGCCTATCCGTTATGGCATTGTCAAACCTTTAGACGATGCCCACCACCCCACACACATTATCTTTCATGAGTGGCAGGCTATAGGCCAAGACCTCCGCAAGCCTACCACGCTTGCCAACAAAATCCGATACCTCATAAAGCCACCCGGTTGGAGCCACGATGGCAGCACCCAAACCGCCAAGCAAATGCGCAACGACCTTTCCCAAAAACAATAATCATGGATATAATTAACCTTCAAAACAACCTAGCATTGTTCACCGAGCATTGGAGCCCCAAGATTTTGGCTTCGCTCAATGGGCAGCATGTCAAAGTGGCAAAGCTCTTTGGTGAGTTTGTATGGCATAGCCATGACAACGAAGACGAGCTATTTTTGGTATTAGAAGGAAGCTTACAAATAGCTTTCCGAGACCGTACCGTATGCTTGCAAGCAGGCGAAATGATTGTAGTACCCAAAGGCGTAGAGCACAAGCCAATAGCCCTGCAAGAAGTGTCGGTGCTGCTTTTCGAGCCGGCTAGCACGCTCAATACCGGCAACGCAACCAGTCATTTTACCAAAACCGATTTAGATATTTTGTAGTGCCAATGCCACTGTTTCGATGGCTAACCTACTTAGGCTTCGCTTTGCGGCAGCTGTTCTACCACCATTTCTTCTTCCTTATGGCCTTGCACCTTTGCCTTCCTACGGTCTAGCAACATGCCCACCATCATCACAATGGCACTCAGCAATATTACTTGTATTATTAGCGATTTATTTACAAGCCCAATTTGCTGCTCGGGTTTTATAGACAAGAAAAGCAATATGGTAATAAGCCCACGAGGTGCCAAAAACACTAGCTGAAACAAATCTACCTTGGCTAGCCGCAATAACACTACACGGACAACATAAATACCCGCCACAATACCCAGCGCCCAAACCAAGGTTTCCGGATTTAGTATCTCGCTCGTCTCCATCAAGAACCCAAACAATATAAAAAACAAGCTCCTTACCAAGAAAGCCGCCTCGCCTACTATTGGGGCAAACTGTAGCAC
>JADLEN010000208.1 GCA_020846105.1 Chitinophagaceae bacterium
AAGTCCCTGACTACTCACCGAGCAGCCGCATACATCGCAAGCAGCTACACCAAGACTTGCACCTACAGCTATGAGCAGCAGCGCAAGGCGAGAAATGTATCGCATTGTTTTTGTTTTTTACAGTAAGAGAATACGCCAAAGAATATTATTTCTTTGCGTAGTACGGGTAATGCTAACTGTAAATAACGCTCGGTGGATGGAAAATATCTTGCCTATAACCTTGTAGTAAATATTGGCTAAAGGGGGCAAAGGTTGGTGATTCTTGTGGGAAAATGACTTGTCTCGCTGTGGCAATATTGTTTGGGATTACAAACTGTACTGTAGCTGTTTTTTCGGCCTTGGTGGGCTCGTTTTTCTTTTCGTTTTGCTCTAGATTGTCTGCTTTTTTCAGTTGCTTGGTAAGTACGCATTTACCACAACATGTAAGCTCTGGTTTGTCTTTATTTTCGCAAAGCGTAGCGGCAATATATTCTTGGTTTATCTCGAACCACGTAATTATCGACAGCTTCAGTACCAATTGGCAACTGAGGCAAAGCAATAATATAACTGTGGTTATCTTTTTCATTTCAACGAAAAACAAAGGTAACCATAGAAATGATGCAAATGCTTAAAAACTAGGAGTTTGATTAATGATTTTTATCAGTATTTCAGCTAGTGCTAAGTCTTCGGGCGTGGTTATTTTGATATTATTTTTGTGCCCTTCTACAAGATTTATTTTATGATCGAGGCTTTCAACTACAGTAGCTTCGTCGGTAAATTTTGGTTGGTAGGGCTGCTCAAAAGCGGGCAATAATACCGCGCCCTGAAAGCATTGTGGCGTTTGGATAGCACGCAACATTTCTCTATTGATAGGGCTATTGCCCATTGCGCTCAATACACGTACACTGTCGCTTACGGCTATCGCAGGTACTGCATTGCCCGTAATGCTGGCAGTGGCTACACAGCGCAAAATAGTTTCCTTATCCACAAAAGGCCTTACCCCATCGTGCACTAATATGAGCGCATCTGTTGGGATATTTTTCAGACCATTTTTTACACTGTCGTACCTCGTAGCTCCGCCAGCTACTAGTTCCAAAGATATACGCTCTTCGAAATGTTGCAACACCATTTGCATCTTGCTTACATCTGCCGCAGGCAATACTACTTTTATTATGGCATCGGGCAGGGCATTAAGAAAGGCAACAATAGTATGATACAAGATAGGCTTGCCAGCCAATGGCAAAAACTGTTTGGGTAATGCCATACCCATACGAGTACCTTGCCCTCCGGCTACAATTACGACATAAATGGGTGTTGCTTGCATCTTTGTTTTTGTGAAAATGATTTGCAAAAGTGCTGAAACTTGTGCTTTATTTAATCTGGCTTTATGCCTTAACACCAAAAACCAAAAGGTCGTTTGCTCTTTGAAGAACAAACAACCTTTTAGCGTATAATAAGGGTTGCAAAGAAACTAATTAAGCCAATTTGTTGATTGCTACTGCAATACCAGACTTAAGGTTAGAAGCTTTGTTTTTGTGTATGATATTGCGCTTAGCCAATTTATCAATCATAGAAATAACCTTTGGCATTTCTGTAGCCGCTTCTGTTTTATCAGCGATTGCTAGAAGTTTGCGGATGGCGTTACGGGTAGTTTTACCGTAATAACGATTTCTATCACGACGTTTTTCACTTTGTCTTACGTCTTTTCTGGTTGCTTTATGATTAGCCATTGCTATTGAATACTTTTTGTAATTTTTTAATTTCGGTTGGCAAATGTAGGATTTTATTTTATTCCGAACAATTTATTTCTAAACTAGCCTAAATGATTTTGTTTTTTCATTGATAATCAATGTTTTTTATTTCTTCACAAATTGTTTTGTTGCTATATTTCGGCTGTTTGTTTGTAATTGAATGAGGTAAACCCCAGCTGCAAGATGGTTAATATCCTCGCCAAAAGTGATTTCGCTACCATACACTTGTTGGGTTTTTTCTACTAGTTTTTTGCCATTGATATCGGTGATTATTAAGTGCAATTGTTTCGTAGCATCAGGCAATTGGGTGTAAATATTTATGTAGTTCTGAGCCGGGTTGGGGAAGCATTGTGTGTTGTAGTTTTTACCGCTGATATTATTTACAGAAACAATTGCTGGAAAACTGACCGTAGCCGAATCGCTAATACCAAGGCCAAGATTGTAGTAAGTGCCCGATGGGGTAGTGATAAGCTTGGATGGGCGAACCATATAATAATAAAAACCGTCCGTACCAATAGTGTCTTTAAAGCTTGTGGCTGTTATGAGCCCCGATATTTTTGAGAAATTGCCGTAAAGGCTATCGGCACGGTAAATGTAATAACCTATTACTTCAGCATCTGGCGAGGCTGTCCAAGCTATAAAAGCTCCTTTTTTTGGGGTGCTGGTAATGGTAATGTTTTGGGCAGGTTTTATGTAGTCTGTTCTAAGGCTAGGGTCGCCCATTAGTGCTATGTGCACACCTGTAGTGCCAGAGCCCCAAGGTGCATAAAGGCCTCCAAAATTGTTTTGGGTAAGTTTAGTGCTCACGCCAATATTATCGCCAAGTGCCATGTAATGCAAGTACCAATTGGGGCGGCCGGCCCAAAAGCAAGTGAGTGCAGGCTCGCTGCAACAAAGTGGTGCTCTAAGAAAATTATTTGGGCTATCCCAATCGCCAAAATAACTACCAAAAAGCATCGTGAAAATACCTTTTTGTTTCTTGGTGGTAAAGTTTGTAGTTGTGCCAATACCGCTAGCACTGGTATAGCTTCCGCTTCCTGTACCATAGGCCCACTGGTAGGCCGAGTCGTTTAGCGTGGTCATGAAATCTACTGCCTTTATGTTTTGGCGTCCTATGAGTTGTGGAAAATTGCGCCAAGCATTTGCTGCAAAAGCTTCTCCGCTAAAAGCACCAAAATTATCATCTACAAGGCCAGTGCGGCTTACGTACAGCGAGTCCATTTTGTATTTGTGTGCTTTATAAAGGTAGTTGCGCATCATGGACACTTCTGATTTTGCAAATAATGGCATATTAGCAAAGTCAATTCTACCCACTTGTAATTCTATTGCCGATGGAGCTGCTGATTGGTCCCATTTCCCATCGCCAGGAATGTTTCTGTTTGCAGTTCTCGATGCAGTTATGTTGTTTACACTTACATCAGACCAATTGCCATCCATATCTCCGTAAAACATATCTGCGGGCCAAGCGCCAACATGATCTGAATGGCCGTCTGGGTTTAGCTCCCCACTGTAAGGCACAGCTACATGCCCAAGCAGCAGTACCGACGCTACATTTGGGGTAGTGGTATAATATTGTTTTATTGCTTTTTTGATAATTGAATCTGGCGTGCTTCTGTTATAATCTAGTCTTATTACCGACCAACCATCTGCGTTAAAATCTTGCATCAATTGTGTGATTTCGGTAGCGCAAGAATCTCTGAAAAGTGTATCCACTACTAGTATTAGTGCGCCGCGGTTGTGTGTGGCAGGTGCATCTATACCTGCAAGAATGCTGCCAGCACCATTTGCCGAGCCTCCTACGCTACTCACACGATATTCGAAGGTAGAGTCGGCACTTACCGCTACATCGGCATAAAAAGTGTCTGTGGTGCTAGTGACATAGGTCCATGCACTCCCAAATTTCACTTTTTTCTGAATATTGTAGCTCGTTGCACCAAGTGTTTTTTTCCAATTAAGCAGTACTTTGGGCGGCGATGTTTGCACTTTTGCTTCTACCTGTACGCCGTAATCTGCGGCTGTTTGTCCGATACTATTTTTCACGCCAAATAAAGTTCCAAACGCAATTGCCAAGGAGTATATTTTTTTCATTGCTGCTGTATTTTAGATTTATTATTTTCGTTTACTGT
>JADLEN010000209.1 GCA_020846105.1 Chitinophagaceae bacterium
ATCCATATAGATAGCACCTCTTGGGCACCATTGACACCAAGTACCAGTAGCTTCTTCAGCCAATATTTTTTTGGTAGGCTTAGTAGTATAGCCAGCAATGTTTGTTCTCAAAGTATCATTTGAGGCCAATGCATCACCTGCAATTTCTACCCAAACTTTTACAGATGTGTTGGCTGCAGGAGCAGGCACAGTAGCTGTAAAAGTGAAGTTAGCAGAACCCAATGAAAGTATTGGTGTAGCAGGCGTTTTAGTTTCCGTAACTACAGCACCAGTACCTACTTTATAATTTACTTTGTAAGAGCTTATCATACTAGTGCCTTTATTAGACACCGAACCACCAATAGTAATTGCAGAACCTGTATTGTTGTAAGAAGCTAAAGAACCAGAAGCAGGAGTTACTGTAGCCAATTGCATATCTGTGGATGCAGAAGCAACTTCAGTTTGTACATTGTCTATGCCTACAACACCTGCATTGGTAGCCGTGCTACGGAAACCGACACGAATGGACTGACCATTAAAGGCAGCAAGTGAAATTCTCTTTTTGGAAGTTGTAGCACTAGGAGCCGAAGCACCCAACTTAGTGGTAAAAGATGCGGCAGTAGTACCACCGGTAGTAGATACCCAAACTTCAATGTTATCTGCTAGACCTGCTGGAGAATAGGGTTGGTTGTCATACCAAGCAATCAGCATATCTACGCTTGTAACAGTAAATGTTGGGGTAACCAACCAACGATCGCAAGTGCCCGCAGGGGTAAATAGAGATGTGGTGATCATCACAGAATCGGTGGTAGTTACCGGCCATTTCATCCAAGCATTAGTAGCAAGACCTGAAACAATTGCTGTATTCAAGGCGCTACTGATAACTTTACCATCCACATTAATCATTGTCCAACCAGCAGGGATGCCTGCAGCATTGAAATTTTGTAGTGCTAGCTGAGCTTTTGCCGAAGACATGGCAAGTAGCAAAGCTGGTGCGAGTAATAATTTTTTCATTTTTAAATAATTTTAGACTTGCAATTTAGTAAAAAACTTTCAACATCAGCATTTTTAAAAGTTGGCCAATTTTATTTTGACGGGCAAAATCTATCCCATACTTTTGCCGCGCAAGAATTTTTTTTGCACGGGGTGCCCAATATACAGGCTGAGATTATACCCGCTGAACCTCGAACGGATAATGCCGTTTAGGAATCCATAAGTGAGCTGAAACTCGCTGTGCATTAGCGCCTCGTTATATTTTATTGTTTACAAAAAAGCAACTAAGCGCCAATGACTTTCCCAAAAATTACCGCCTGCATGCTCGGCTTATTTGCCAGCAGCAATGTATTTGCCCAAGAAATGGACAGTACAGAAATCACCCCCAAAATCCCCCAAACGCTAAAAGCTATCGAAGTACGTTCTCTGCGTACGGATGCTCGAAGCCCATTTAGCAAAACCAATATCAGTAGAAAAGAAATTGAAGTGCAGAATCTGGGTCAGGACCTACCCATACTCTTACAAATGACCCCATCGGCAGTGAGTAGCTCTGATGGTGGTGCTGGCGTAGGCTATACGGCTTTGCGCGTGCGCGGCACGGATGGTACGCGTATCAATGTAACACTTAATGGCGTACCCGTAAATGATGCAGAATCTCAGGGTACATTTTTTGTCAACCTGCCAGATTTGGCATCTAGCACCAGTAGTATTCAACTGCAACGTGGGGTAGGCGCGTCTACCAATGGTGGGGCAGCATTTGGCGCTACCATGAGTATTAGCAACATGGAACAAAGTGATGAAGCAAGTGCATCCTTCAATATGAGTGCAGGAAGTTTCAACACCCAAAAATACACGCTACGTGCAGGTACGGGTTTGCTACAAAGCGGTTGGAAATTTGACGTCCGTTTGTCTCAAATATCTTCTGACGGCTACATTCAGCGATCTGCTAGCATGCTCAAAGCTGCGCAAATAATAGGTAGCTGGCAAATACAAGAACAAACCAAGTTTCGATTTCAGGTACTTACAGGTGCCGAAAAAACAGGACAAGCTTGGAATGGAGTCTCGCAAGACTCACTAAGCAGCAACCGAAGATT
This sequence comes from Chitinophagaceae bacterium, assembly GCA_020846105.1. Classification (GTDB taxonomy): domain Bacteria; phylum Bacteroidota; class Bacteroidia; order Chitinophagales; family Chitinophagaceae; genus Rurimicrobium. Next base: position 2,067 of record JADLEN010000209.1, read on the forward strand.
CAACGAGCTGGGCCAAAAAGCAGATGGTAGCTTCTACGACAACCAAACAGACAATTATACCCAAACCTATTACCAAGCTTTCATTGACCATAATTTTAATAAAAATTGGAGTGGCAATGTAGGCGTTTTTCTTACCCGAGGCAAAGGCTTTTATGAGGAATATCGCCTGTCAGAAAAACTCAAAAATTATGGTTTGCCAAGCTTTATCACCCCTGCTGGCGATACCTTTGCCCAAACAGATATGGTGCGCCAACTGTGGCTAGATAATTATTACTATGGCGGATTGTACGGCTTGCAATATGCCAAAAACAAAATGCAGATTAATATTGGCGGCTCTATTGCCCAATACAGTGGCCTACATTATGGCTATGTAAAATGGGCGCAATACGGCGTGCCTGCCGACCACAATTGGTACAAGAATGACGCCATGAAAAACGACTACAACCAATATGTAAAAGTGCAGTACAATGCCACCAAAAAACTAAGCATCTATGGCGACGCACAACTACGAATAGTAAGCTATTTTATGAATGGTTTTAGAAAAACCCCAACCATAAATCCCGCAGTAAATTATACCTTTTTCAACCCAAAATTTGGCGCCAACTATATGCTCCAAGACCAGCGCCACCACCAAGAAAGGCTTTACGCCTCCATAGCTATAGCCCACAAAGAGCCCAACAGAAACGACTTTGAGGCTTCTCCAAATCAGCTGCCCAAACCAGAGCAACTCATAAATGTAGAAGCTGGCTATGAGATAACAAAGAAAAAATGGAATGCATTGGCTAATTTTTATTTGATGAATTACAATAACCAATTAGTGCTCAATGGGCAAATAAATGATGTGGGCGCATACACCAGAATCAACGTACCTAAAAGTTATCGTGCAGGTATAGAATTGTCGGCCACAGGACAGGCCAGCAAATGGCTGAGCATTACAGGCAACGTAGCTTTTGCGCAAAACAAAATCAAGAGCTTTGCCGAGTATATAGACGATTATGATAACGGTGGACAACAGGTGGTACAACATCGCAATACCAATATTGCCTTCTCGCCAAATATGATAGCCGCTGCTGATTTCGGATTTCAACCATTTTTACATTTCCGATACAAGAATTTGCGCCAGCTTCAAATCAATTTATTGGCGAAGCATGTAGGCCGCCAATACCTAGACAATACGAGCAACAAAAACAGAAGCATAGGCGACTACAGTCTGTTAGACCTTCGTGCGCACTACAGCATTAAAATCAAAGAACAATCAGAAATTACATTCACCTTTGCAATGTACAATGCACTCAACAGATTGTACGAAAATAATGGCTACAACTACAGCTACATCAGCGGTGGCGCTACCACAGTAAGCAACTATTATTACCCCCAAGCAGGCCGCTATTTCTTGGCAGGCATAGGATTGAAATTTTAATTAAAAAGTACCAAACAATTTTTAAAATAGCCATTCTTGAATATTCAAGAATGGCTATTTTTCTTTACAAAAATTTTTGATGCATTTTTGTAAAGAATCGAATTTAAAGCGATGAAAATTTTAATGGTATGCCTTGGCAATATTTGCCGCTCACCAATAGCAGAGGGTGTTTTACGAAAACTTGCTCACGATGCGGGTAAAGATTGGCAAATAGATTCTGCTGGCACCAATGGTTTACACGTGGGCGAAGCACCGCATCGCTCTTCTCAAAAAATATGCAAGCAACATGGCATTGACATTTGCAAGCAAAAAGCCAAACGCTTTACGATAAAAGATTTCGAACAGTATGATATTATTTATGCGCTAGCTAGCGATGTGTATGAAGATATTGCGGCAATAGCGAAGAATGATGCACAAATGACAAAAGTGAAATTATTTTTGAATGAGCTAGAGGAAGGCAGCAATGCATCTGTACCCGACCCTTGGTATGGTGGCGAGGAAGGATACTTGCCAGTTTATTTGCTAATAGAACAAACTTGTAAGAAAATTGTAGCGAAACATCGAGCATAAAATTGCAAGTGCAATTATTTCTAAATCATTAAGCATTAATTTTGCGCCCATGTCCAAACCATCAGTACCCCAAGGCACCCGCGACCTATCGCCAGAAGTAGTGCGCAAGCGCCAATACCTACTTAATACACTCCGCAATATTTTTGAAAATTGTGGTTTCCAGCCCATCGAAACACCGAGCATGGAAAACCTTAACACACTTATGGGCAAGTATGGAGAAGAAGGTGACCGACTGATTTTTAAAATACTAAATAACGGACTCAACGACCCCAATAAGCACGACAAAACCCGCACTGCATTAGAAAATGTATTGCAGGGGAGAAACGATGCAAACCTTACTGAGCGTGCTTTGCGCTACGACCTTACGATACCCTTTGCGCGCTATGTGGTAATGCACCAAAACGAATTGAGCTTTCCGTTTCGGCGCTACCAAATGCAACCAGTGTGGCGTGCCGACCGCCCACAAAAAGGCCGTTACCGCGAGTTTTGGCAATGCGACTGCGACATAGTAGGTAGCAATTCGCTTATCAACGAAGCCGAACTTTTATACATTTATCGCGAAGCATTTTTTCAATTGGCCATTCCAAGTATTGTCGTAAGAGTCAATAGTCGTAAGGTGCTCACAGGTATCGCGCAGTATTGCAACGCAGCAGATAAGCTAGTAGATATAACTACAGCAATATACAAGCTAGACAAAGTAGGTATGGATGGGGTGCAAAAAGAATTGAATGAAAGAGGACTAAGCAATGAACAAATTGAAGATGTATTAAGGTTGATCAATATCATCGAATTAGACAACTTAGAAAATGAATTTGCCCAGAAAAACATTACAGAAGGACTAGCTGGAATTGGAGAACTACGCCACACACTTGCCTACCACCAAAGTCTTGCCAAAAACGAATGGACTAATTCTAAAATAAAAATTGATTTTACGTTAGCGCGTGGCCTTAGCTATTACACGGGCATTATTGTAGAAGTAAATTGTAATGACGAGCAAGTAAAAATGGGCAGCATAGGTGGTGGTGGCCGCTACGACGACCTTACAGGCCTTTTCGGTTTGAAAAACTTGTCGGGTGTGGGTGTGTCTTTTGGTATCGACAGGATATATGATGTGATGGAGCAATTAAGCCTTTTCCCTACCG
>JADLEN010000210.1 GCA_020846105.1 Chitinophagaceae bacterium
CATTTTTACCCATTTGGGTAGAGGTACGCAATACGTTTACTACTGCTTCAATTTCTTCTTCGCCGTGTACTGTGCGGCCATAGGGTACATAGATATAGTCTGATTGTGCCATTATTAGGGATTAATTTTGCTCTGCGAAAGTAGGGTTAAGTTGACGTAAAACGAAAAAATTAAAATAGCTTTTTTCGATACAATATTGTTAATGTTTTTCTGCCTCTAAAGAAAAAAGCATTTCAAAATTTAATTTGAAATGCTTTTGTGAAATTTATGAAATTAGCTGCCAATACGGTGCTTAAGGTCATTTACTTGTTGATTCCACAGGCGTTCTGCGTCTGTTAAATCGTTTTTTTCGGCAAAGTCTGTGATTTTGAAGATGGTTTCGTTGGTCACTGGGCTTTGCTCAATACGGAATTCGAAAAATTCATTGGGTTTGTAATAGTCCCAGCGAAAACGAACATACTCATTTTCAAACTCTTCAAGTAGTTCGGCTTCGTCTATTGCCCCATTCCAGGTAAAACTGAATTGGTTTTCTCTTTGATTTACTTCATCGGCAAACCATTCTTGTAGGCCTACTGGTGTAGAAATAAATTCGAACAATATTTGAGGAGAGCAACGCATAGGAAACTCTAGTGTGTACATTATTTTCGTCTGTTTCATGTTTGTGTGCCGAAATTGAATTTTTGTTCGGCGATAGTGCAATAATATAAAATTGCGGCAATATTCAAAATCTTTTGCCCAAAAAAAATGAAATAATTGTTGGTAATGGGGTAGAACGCTTTATTGGTGCGTGTTAATTCTTCCTTAATTAATTTTGGTAGTTAAATTTCAACCGCTTAGATTTGCTATACCCTTATCAGATTTAACTATGGATTTAACACACATTTAACCTCACAAACAACAACTAAAAACAACCACACAAGATTATGTCCATGCGTCAACTCAAAATTACGAAGTCCATTACCAATCGTGAGAGTCAGTCTTTAGAAAAGTATTTGCAAGAAATAGGTAAGGTAGATCTTATAACGCCAGAAGAAGAAGTGCAACTAGCGATATTGATAAAACAAGGTGATCATAAAGCATTAGAAAAGCTTACCAATGCCAACTTGAGATTTGTGGTGTCGGTAGCTAAGCAATATCAAAATCAGGGCTTGTCATTGAGCGACCTTATTAACGAGGGCAATCTTGGGCTTATAAAAGCAGCGCAACGCTTTGACGAGACCCGCGGTTTCAAATTTATATCTTACGCCGTATGGTGGATACGCCAATCTATATTACAAGCCCTTGCCGAGCAATCGCGTATTGTACGTTTGCCACTGAACAAAGTAGGCCTATCCAACAAGATAGTAAAAGCATACTCGCAATTAGAGCAAGAGTTTGAGCGCGAGCCATCTACCGAGGAGCTAGCCGAATTGTTAGATTTGCCTATTGAAGAAATAGAAAACACCATTGGCGTGGCATCGCGTCACATATCAGTAGATGCTCCCTTCTCGGATAGCGAAGAAAATTGCCTGTTGGATGTGCTAGAAAATAGCAATGCCGATGCTACTGATAATGAAATAGCCCACAACGATTCGCTTCGTTGCGAGATAGAGCGTTCTTTGAGTGCACTTACCGATCGTCAGCGTCAGGTTTTGAAATATTATTTTGGTATTGGAGTAGAAAATGCCCTTAGTTTGGAAGATATTGGTGAGCGTTTTAGCCTTACTCGTGAGCGCGTGCGCCAGATAAAAGATAAAGCAATATTGAAATTGCGTACTACTAATCGTTGCCATTTGCTCAAAGCGTTTTTGGGCAACTAATTAGTTGAATGTTTGCGTTTTTCAATAAAAAAAAGAGGTGGTTTTGCCACCTCTTTTTTGTTGCACTGTAGTGCTAATTATTTTTTACCCCCTACTAAATATCTGCTGCTAATTCCAAATCAAAAACATCTTCAAAATTCTTTTTGATTTCCGCTTTTACCAATTCCATATCAACCTCTTTGCCCAATTCTTTTTGCATGGAGGTAACCCCTTTGTCGGTGATGCCGCAGGGCACTATGTAGTCGAAATATTTGAGGTCGGTGTTTACATTAAGTGCAAAGCCATGCATAGTTACCCATCGGCTACAACGCACGCCCATAGCGCATATCTTGCGTTCCTTGCCTTTAATGTCCACGTCTAGCCACACACCTGTAGAGCCCGGTAAACGGTCGCCAACCAAACCCCAATGCGCAATAGTGCGGATAATTACCTCCTCTAGCCCACGCATATATTTTCCAAGATCGGTGTATATTTTTTCTAGGTCTAGGATAGGGTAGCCCACTATTTGTTGTGGGCCGTGGTAGGTAATGTCGCCACCACGGTTGGTTTTGTAAAAAGTAACGTCAAGCTCTTTGAGGCGGGTATCATTAAGCAATAAATTTTCCATCATGCCACTTTTCCCCAAAGTATATACATGAGGATGCTCGCAAAGAATAAGGTGATGCTGCGTATCAATTGTTTTGTCCTTTTCTTCTTCTGTTTTGCCAAACCATTGCGCCTTCACAGCTAGGTTTTCTTTTAGAATCGCTTCTTGTTTGTCCCAAGCAGTTCCGTATTCTATTTTACCCCAATCTTCAAATTTTACCTTTTGCATAGTTTCCTCTTAGAAAAATAAGACTGCAAGGTACTATTTACTCTATTAAAAATTCGATTATTTGCGCACGCTCTATGCTGTTGCAATGCAAAAAACAGAGGCCCACAGCAAGGGTAAATAACTCGTTAAATATTTTTACGCACCATTTAGGTTTGTTGTTTGTACACCGAAAAAATTTATCTTCACAGCCCCAAAACAAAATATTAAACACACAATAATTATGGCCTCATTTGATATCGTAAGCAAAGTGGACTTACAAACTTTGGACAACGCTGTGAACGTTGCGAAGAAAGAAATTGACAATCGTTTCGATTTTAAGGGCACTCATGTGATACTTGAACTCAACAAAAAAGACATGGCTATAAACATAGAAGTGGATAGCGACATGAAGCTGAACCAGCTCACAGATGTGCTCCTTACCAAAGCCATGAGGCAAGGTCTTGAAGCTAATTGTTTCGATTTTACAAAAGAACCCAACCCATCGGGCAAGTATATTCGCAAAACGGTACCTGTGAAAAATGGTCTTGAAAAAGATATGGCAAAGAAAATAGTGAAGGTGATAAAAGACAGTGGTCTTAAGGTGCAAGCCGCCATAATGGACGATACCATCCGTGTGACGGGTAAGAAAATTGACGACCTCCAAGATGTTATCAAACTATGCAACGGTGCCGGGCTAGATGTGCCATTACAATACCAAAATATGAAAGCGTAATACCACCTACCAAAAAGGAGTATTACCCTGCTTCGCACTGCTATGAACCCATACCAAAACCTTATTGAAAGATTAGATGCCTTTGTGCGCAAGTACTACGCCAACCAATTGTTGCGCGGTGTGTTGGTGCTGCTTATCGGCTTGCTTGCCTACATATTGATGGTGAGTGTGAGCGAGTATTTTCTTTATTTGCCAGTTTGGCTCAAAGTGCCTATTGTAGCTCTTTTTGTGCTATTGAGCGCTTTGGCTTTATGGTTTTGGATTGTACGTCCGTTGAGCAAAATGGCACGTTTGGGCAAGCGTATAAGTCATGAGCAGGCCGCTAATATTATTGGCACGCATTTTTCTGAAGTGAGCGACCAATTGCTAAATATTTTACAGTTAAAACAACAAACAGATAATAAAGCAAGTGCGCAACTTATTGAGGCGAGTATCAATCAAAAAATCAACAAAATATCGGTTGTGCCTATTGGCAAAGCAATAGATTTTGGTAAAAACAAAAAGTACTTGCCTTATTTGCTGCCTTTACTTTTAATAGGTGTTTTTCTTTTGGTGGCTGCGCCCAATGTTTTTCGAGAGGCATCTGCACGATTATTGCACCCCACCCAGACCTTCGAAAAGCCAGCGCCTTTTACCTTTACAATTATATCGCAACCCTTGAATGTGGTGCACAATGCATCTTACAAGTTGCAAGTGCAGCTGAGCGGCAATGCGTTGCCCGCCAATGTTTCATTAATAATTGATGGCGAAGAATTGCCAATGCAAGCCGCAGCTAATCATCAATTCGAATATCAATTTCGAAATTGTACCAAAGACATACATTTTAGGTTTTATGCAGCAGGCTTCAAATCGGCAGCGTATCAGCTGAAAGTGCTTCAACGGCCTATGTTGTCGGGCATGCAATTGCAGGTCAATTACCCTGCATATACAGGTCGTAAAAATGAAATAAAAAATGCACTTAGTGATATGTTATTGCCACAAGGCACTACTGTTTCGTGGGTTTTGGCTGCGCAAAACACCGATAATATGTGGATACAATTTGGTGCCGAAACGCCAAGCCCATTGACAATCAAAGAAGGGAAATATAATTTTCATTATCGCTTTTTGACAGACACCGCTTACAGCATTATTTTGTTAAATAAAGAAAGTAAAGTGCAAGAAAAGTTTACTTATCAGGTGCAGGTTATCCCCGATCAATACCCGGTTTTGCAAGTGCAACAATTTAAGGATACGCTTAGTGGTACGCAGCTGGTGCTCAATGGCACAGCAGGCGACGATTATGGTATTACACGTGTGCTTTTTCATTATCAAATATTGGATGCCAGCAATAAGTTATTGGGTAGCAAGTCGTTCTCTATCAAGGCTACAGGCAACACATTGGCTAGCTTTCAGTATTATTTTGATGTGGCCACTGTGGGTTTGCAACCTGGGCAACAGCTCAACTATTTTGTAGAAGCCTGGGATAATGATGGCGTGCATGGCAGCAAAGCAGCACGCAGCGAAATGATGAGCTACAAGGCACTTGATGCCCAGCAATTGGATTCGGCTATAAATAAAAATGCACAACATATTAACTCCGGGCTCAGCAATAGTGCGAAGCAAAATGAGCAGCTGAACGAAGAAATGCAATCTATTCAAAGTAAGATGCTGCAAAGCAATCAGATGGATTGGCAACAAAAAATGGCCTTGCAAGATCTTGTGAAATTGCAAGAGAAAATGAAACAAAATTTGGAGCAAACCAAAAAACGATTTGAAGAACAAATAAAACAAAGCGAACAAAAAAATCTCAGCGAAAACCTGAAAGAAAAACAAGAAGTACTTAAAGACCAAATGGATAATATGCTCAACAAGGAATTGAAAGAGCAGATGAAAAAATTACAAGAACTTTTGCAGCAACTCAACAAAGAAAAAACAGTAGAAGAGCTAAAGCAAATGCAAGAAGAAAACAAGCTGCTATCTATGGATATGGAGCGTATTCAAGAGCTGATGAAGAAGCTAGAGCTACAAATGAAAATGGAGCGAATGGCCGACAAAATAGAACAGCTAGCCAAGCAACAAAATGAATTGCGTAAAGAAACTGATGCCGCAAAAAATGATGTCAAAGAACTGGTAAAAGAGCAAGAAAAATTGAAAACAGCCCTTAAGGAGGCACTCAAAAAAGAGCTGCAAGACATGAAGGCAATGAATAAGGATGCACAGCAAAAACAAGATTTAGCGCAAGAAGAAAAGCAAGGAGAAAAAGCAAGCCAAGAAATGCAAAAAAGCCAAGACCAATTGGCGGAAGAAGATAGCGATGGTGCTAGCAAATCGCAAAGCAAAGCAGCTCAAAATCTTGAAGATATGGCGGCATCGCTGCGCAAAAAAGCAGGTGGAATGGACATGGAGGAGATTGAAATGAACATCAAGGCCGTAAGACAAATTCTCACCAATCTTATGCGGCTTTCTTTTGACCAAGAGTCATTAATAAAATCGGTAAGAACTACGCCTAGCAACAATCCTGCTTATATCAGTAATATGCGCAAGCAAAATGATTTGCATACCAATTCTCTTATAATTAGAGATAGTTTGTTTTCGCTAAGCAAAAAATTGTTTAAGCTTTCGGCTACCATAAATAAGGAAACCAACCAGCTAGAAAAAAACATGCGCAGTGCTATTGCTGGCCTAGAGCAGCGGCAAGTGCCAGAGGCTGCTACCCGCCAGCAATATGTGATGACCCACACCAACAACCTTGCACTGATGCTCAACGAAATACTGGCCAATCTGCTACAAGAGCAAAGCCAAGCCCAAAAAAGCCCTGGTGATGGCTCATGTAGCAAGCCAGGAGGCTCAAAACCCAAGCCCGGAGCAGGCAAGCAGCTTAGCGACATAATAGGAAAGCAACAAAAGCTTGGCGAGCAGATGGCAAAAGGCAAAGAGGGCAAACCCAAAAGTGGTGAAGATGGAAAAGGCAAAGACGGCAAAGAACCTAAGTCTGGAGGCCAAAGTGGTAAAGGTGGCGAGCAGAGCGGTGGCGATGATGGCAATGCAAAAGAACTGATGCAAATGGCGCAGCAACAGGCAGCATTGCGCAGGCAGTTGGCGCAGATCAATCAGTTGTTGAATAGTGAGGGAAATAACAGTATTGCAAAAGACCTTAAAGAATTGCAAGAAAAGATGGACCGTAATGAAACTGATTTGGTAAACAGAAAACTAGACGAAGATTTTTATAAACGCCAACGCGAAATAATGACACGCATGATGGAGACTGAAAAATCGTTGAGAGAGCAAGAGCAAGACGATAAAAGAAGCTCTAAAAGTGCAGATGAAATAAGCAGGCCTTTGCCGCCCGAGCTGAAAAAGTATATGGAG
>JADLEN010000211.1 GCA_020846105.1 Chitinophagaceae bacterium
CGGATTGATGTCATAACTATCTACAAACAAGCCCGCAGCGGCACTCATAATGAAGTATCCGTGGGCTACTTGGTGGGTAAACATCGTGCCTTCAAAATTGGTGTCCTTTTTGTGCGCATAAAAATTATCTCCGCTCAAGTCCGCAAATTTGTCAATGTCTTCGCTAGTGATGAGTCGTTTTTCAGTAATCAATTGGTCGCCAATTTTCAACTCGTCAAACATCTTTTTAAACGGATGAATACCATCTATATTACCCTTTGCGCCTTGTTGATTTTGCTGCGAAATAGCCGTGAGCATTGTGGGCGAACCTTGCACCGCCACGCGCTGCATGTAATGTTTCACGCCACGCATACCGCCCATTTCTTCGCCGCCACCTGCACGACCAGGACCGCCGTGTACCAATAGTGGCAAGGGCGAACCGTGACCTGTACTTTCTTTCGCACAGTCACTATTCAGCACCAACACACGCCCGTGATACATCCCTGCGCCCAACACATAGTCGGTAGCATTTTTTGTATCGGCGGTAATGATAGAACTACACAAAGAGCCTTTTCCTAATTTAGAAAGGGCAATCGCTTCGTCCATATTTTTATAAGGCATCAACGTAGATACAGGCCCAAAAGCCTCTACTTCGTGCGTAGCAATATTCGTAAAGGGATTTTCGTTGCGCAGCAATAGCGGACTCATAAACGAACCTTTCGTTCCGTCTGCATCTATCAAGTCCACACTGTCCATAGAGCCGTACACTAGTTGCGAAGCCGCCAATAGTTTTTGCACTTGCTCCCTCACTTCTACTTGTTGGGTTTTGCCTGCAAGCGAGCCCATACGCACTTTATCATTCAGCGGATTGCCGATGGTTGTTTGTGCCAAAGCCTTGCTAATAGCCGCTTGCATCTCTTCCATTTTATTTTCGGGTACAAATATTCTGCGCACCGCCGTACATTTCTGTCCTGCTTTGGTGGTCATTTCTTTGCGCACCTCTTTCACAAAAATATCCCACTCGGGCATATCGGGCGTCACATCTTCGCCCAGCACCATACAGTTCAGCGAGTCGGCCTCCATATTAAAGGGCACCGATTCTTCCAGTATTCTTTTGCTCGATTTCAGCATCAATCCTGTACTTGCCGAGCCTGTAAAAGTCACCACATCTTGCGAGCCTACGTGGCTCAGCAAATCGCCAGCCGAACCGCACAATAATTGCAAAGCACCTGCGGGCAGTATCCCCGAATTGATAATTTCTTTCACCACCGCTTCGGTAAGGAAAGACGTAACCGTAGCGGGTTTCACCACCGCCGGCATCCCTGCCAACAGGTTCACCGCTATCTTTTCTAGCATCCCCCATACCGGGAAATTGAAGGCATTGATATGCACCGCCACCCCTTCTTTGGGTATCAGCAAATGATGCCCCATAAAAGTTCCTTTCTTGCTCAGTATATGCGCATCGCCATCTAGGCAAAAAGACGTATTCGGAAACTTGCGGCGTAGCGACGCATTCGCAAAAAGGTTGCCAATACCGCCCTCTATATCCACCCAACTATCGGCTTTGGTAGCACCCGTTTGGTAGCTGATGGCATAAAACTTTTCGAGGTGCTGTTGCAAGTGCAGCGCCAAAGCCTTCAGCATCAGTCCGCGCTCTTGAAAAGTCATTTTCCGCAGCGCAGGATTACCCACTGTGCGTGCATAATTCAGTATAGCCGCATTGTCAAGACCCTTGGTGCTCGCATAAGCCAGCGTATCGCCCGTCACAGCATTGTACAGCGCTTGGCCCTCGCCATCGCCTGTTATCCAATTGCCCAGAACGTAATTTCCTAATTTATCAGTCATAGTATTTTTCTTTTTGCGAGATTGATTGCAAATGTAATTTATTCAAAATGAAAACCCGAAGGCCAGCCCCTAATTTATAGTCAAAGGAAGATTTTTTGGGCGTGCCGCCGCCCCTCAGCCGAGCCTGCTAGCAAAGGGCGGCGTCAGGCTGCTCTAGGCTCCGCTTCGCTGCGGCCCTTTGGGCTGGCTGCTTGGGCAGCCACCTGCCACATCCTTCACGCTTACGTGGGTGCTACTCTTAGCGCAATATCCCCTATCTTTGATACTATCAAATGATACTATCAATATGAAGCCACCCTACGAAATAACGAGTGATATTCTGAAAAAAATTGCTGCTATTTCCGAGAAAATAGGTAGGGTAAATGCGCAATACCTCAACAAACAAAACCCACAACTACGCAAGCAAAACAAAATCAAAACAATCCATTCGTCCTTACAAATAGAAGGCAACACTTTGAGCGAAGAGCAGATAACAGCACTTATCGAAAACAAAAGAGTGGTGGGTGCGCAAAAGGATATACTCGAAGTGCTGAATGCTATAGCTGTTTACGACCAGCTAAAAAGCTACAAACCTACAAGTGAAAAAGATTTTATTGCCGCGCACAAAGCCCTGATGAAAGACCTTGTAGCCGATGCTGGCAAATACCGCAAACAAAGTGTGGGCATTGTAAAAGGAACCAAGCTAGAGCATTTAGCACCACCCGCCGAGCGCGTAGCTTTTTTGATGAAAGACCTTTTTAGTTATGCAAAAGACAAAAGCGAACTCAGCTTAATCAAAAGTTGTGTTTTTCATTACGAGCTCGAGTTCATTCACCCGTTTCTCGACGGAAATGGAAGAATGGGCCGACTTTGGCAAACCCTAATACTGAAAGAGGAATATCCAATTTTCGAATCCCTGCCTTTCGAAACATTAATCAGCAAAAACCAAAACGACTATTACAAAGCCCTTTCGCATAGCGATAAGGAAGGGAAATCGACCATTTTCATTGCCTATATGTTGGGGATTATCGAAGCTTCTTTGGATGAATTATTAGACAGCAAAATCACAGCGCTCAAAGACACAGAGCGATTGGCGTATTTTATGACGCAGCAAGCCGAATCTTTTTCGAGAAAAGATTATCTAAATACCTTCAAAGAAATCTCTAGCGCCACCGCTAGCCGCGACCTGAAAAAAGGAATTGATTTGGGGCTTTTAGCAAAAGAGGGCGATAAAAAAATGACGGTTTACAAAATTATTAAGCGGGCTTGATCATTTATTTTTTATGGCAGTCAGAAGACTGCAATTTACGAAGGACCTAGAGGGCTTTGCTGCAAGGCTTTGCTACACGCTACGCCTAGCAGCGAGGTGTCAGACTACGGCGAGCTGGGATGAGATTCTTTTATTTCAGCAAATTAGACCCTTATTGACTTCTATTTATAAAAATTTTATCAACATATCGTTTCCCATTTCTAATGATAAAAACGGAGTAAAATCCATTTGGAATATCAGTAGGAATCATAACTTTTTCGTCAAATAATGCTGTAGTAAACACTAGCTGTCCTAGCATATTGTACAACCCAAAATTATCATTACGAACAAACCCTTTAACTAATATATAATCGGTAGCTGGATTGGGAATTATTTGAATTTTTTGTTCAAATTCCGAAAATTGAATTCCTGATGCATGTGATCTGTCAATGTATACTTTCTTACAAAATGAATCAACACAAGTATCTCCAAGCTTATTAAAAATTTTTACAAATAAACACACATCATAATTACCCGTATCCTTAAAACCATAAAATGGCTCTGCAAGTGTTGAAGAGTCATATAGTCCAGTTTTATAATCCCAAAATTTCCATTTGTAAATAACTGAATACCCTGAATTGAAAGTTGTTTCGCCCTTGTTGGTGTTGAGGCGCAGCAGTTGCAGCGAAGCCCACCAACAAGCATTAGTCCAAAATATGCTTTTCTATTCCAAAATTATCAAGTCCCCCTGCTCGGCATTCTATGTTGCGCCCGCTTATGTGCAAGCCTAAACGTCGTCATTCGGCTTCACAAAACTCCCCCTTACATTTCCAATAAAATAAATCCATTTCACTTTACACCTGCCTTAAAATGTTTTTGAGGCACTCATAGCAGCTTTGCTTTAGCCCAAAAAGCCCCTATTTCACCCAAAATACCCCAAAAACAGCCCTTTATAGCCTCTAAGGTGGCGGGCATCGCCAAGAAGGTGGCGGGCATTGCCTCTTCGGTGGCGGGCATTGCCTCTTCGGTGGCGGGCATCGCCTCTAAGGTGGCGGGCATCGCCTCTTCGGTAGCGGGCATCGCCTCTTCGGTGGCGGGCATCGCCTCTTCGGTGGCGGGCATCGCCTCTTCGGTGGCGGGCACCGCCTCTTCGGTAGCGGGCATTGCCAAGAATGTGGCGGTTACTGGCAAGAATGTGGCGGGTATTTACTGCTTGGCTCACGCAGCTATGGGCACTTGGGGCCATACTTATGAAAAAAGCCCAGCAACAAGCACTATTGCTTGTTGCTGGGCTGCGCTACTGCCGCCTGCGCTGCAACACCCTCAAGGGCGCAAGTGATATATCACCTTACCGGGTTGTACTCATACGCTATTTCGTAAGGGGTGTGGCGCAGTTTAGGGTCTTGCTCGCCAATGGATAAATCTTTGGCTTGTGGTGTAGGCTCGCAGACATAGTATTTTTTGTCTTTGTACACTATCGGTTTGCCACTAGATTTTTCAAATTGTACAGCCATCGTTACGTGTTTGGGATAGAGCAACACAATCATCGGCAAGTCGTAAATTTCTTTTACCAAAGCAAAAAACAAAGCCGCACGGTCGTCGCAGTCACTATTGTTGTATAGCAATGTTTGCTCGGGCGACAGTCTTTTTTCTTTACCAAAATTGGCTTGGTCGTTTTGGTAAGCAAAGGCATCCCGAGCAAAGCGCATGAGATAGTCCACACCCTTCTTTTGGCTCATACCTTTCACCACATTTTTCAACTCTGGTATGAGTGAGTTGTAGGTGCGGTTGCTCATCGGAATATTGAAATAAGCCTCATAATCTACCACAGGGTAATTCACAAAAATGTTTTGCACCTCGGGGTTTACCATCACTTTAAAAGTGTAGTTTTTATTGTCGTAGTTAAACTTTAGTTCCTTTTCGTCATAGGCATCCTCCCCAAATTCGGGCATGTGTGTCACTCTATACGAAAAGCTTTTTACAGCCTCAGGGATATTTATATTTACCGAAAAAAAAGCCAAAGCCTTAAAATCTATTTTGCTGCCATAGTCGTGATAGTTGAGGCATACATACTGTTTGTTGTCTTTTTTGTAAAAAGGAATGTCGTAGATATTGTCTTCGCTACGCACATAAAAAAGCAGTTTGTTTTCGCAAATAGCCAGCTGTGCATCATAGCCCGATTTGGACAATAGAAACCATTTGTACAAAGTATAAAGTTCAAAATTTTCTTGCTTGGGGCATAGCTGTTGTGCCGTTTTCCGAATGAGCTGGTAATAAAACCAATCGTCGAGTTTGTTTATTTCTTTGTAATAAAGCAGGTGGTTTACCAATGAGCGATAATGAAGGCTGTAGGCTTTTTCGTAAAAAGTGGTGATGGCTGCTTCTGTAAGATTTTCCGGGTCAAATTGTATGACCTCGAAACTATCAATATTGAATTTCAATGTATCGCCATAAAACGCAAAGCCTATCTGTTTTCTACCAGCATTTACTTGGGTAATGCTGAAGCAGAAAAAAAACAAGAATAATATGACGTTACGAATATTCACTTTAGAAACACTGTTGAGTTGTGTAGCCTAA
>JADLEN010000212.1 GCA_020846105.1 Chitinophagaceae bacterium
CTGTATTTGTAAGCAATAAGCGGCAACTCTGTAGTCCAGAAGGTCAGCAACCTGTGCGACGACACTTTTTTGTTTTTGTAAATATCCAAGTATATTTCGGCAGCCATGCCATTGATATATTTGGTGGTATTGCTGCCAGCGTAAAAAGTTTTTGCAAAAGCCAAGTCGTCTACCAAATAGGCAAAGCGCTTCGCCAATTCATCGGGGTCAGTTGTAGGGTTACTTTGGTAAGCATCCCACCTATTTTTGTTCTGTTTTATAAATTGCCCTTCGCGCATACAGCTAATGTACAAGAGCAAGCAAGGTACAAGTTTTTACATCATTTGAACAGGACATTTTTTTTTGGCAAAAAGAAAAGCAGGAGCGTAAAAGTAGCTTGCCATAATTCTATAATTTATCTATAAATTTGCCGCTATAAAAAACAACAACTGCATTATGCGCGCATTTATTATTGCCTTGTCTCTTATTCTTTGCCTGCAAGTGCCCAGCATGCCAGCGCAGGCCGCATATCCTATTAGCAGCACCCAACAAAGCAAAACGGAAAAACTAGATACAAAAATTGAAGCCTTCGAAAAGCAAGAATTAGCAAACGCATTGCCTGCAAAGGACAACAAAGAGCGCGATGAGGATGAAGGCATCTTCGGAATCTTGTCTTTTGTGACGGCACTTATGGGTATTTTTCCGGCAGCCATAGTTTTGGGTATAATAGGCCTGGGCCGTGGCAGAGCGCAAAAGGGGCTAGCTACTGCAGGGCTTGTCATTGGCTTGATATATTTAGCCCTAATCCTAATTTTTGTTGCCCTTTTCTTTGGCTTTTTCTATGCGCTGTAGGCACAGTAAAATGTAATTATAAAATACGGTGCTTGGGCGATGACTATTCATCGCCCAAGCTTGTTTTAGAAACTGATTACCTTTACCAACCATTAATGCACAAAAATAAACAATGACATGAAATACCCTTGGCTCGTTGCCTTTGCCATAGTATGCTTAGCATTCATTTCGCCAGCTACCTATGCGGCCTACCCTATTGCACAGCAGCAGGCAAATGAGGCATTGGCAACAACAAACAATGCTGCAATGCCTGGCTATGGCGGCAATCCGCACAACGAAGACCAAGGCATTTTCGGGATACTCGCCTTGATATTTGCCGTCACCGGATTGTTTCCGTTGGCTATTGCAAGTGGTATTATAGGCACCCAAAACGGCCGAAAATTTAAGGGAATAGCCAAAGCAGGTCTATTGTTTGGCATTTTGGTGGGCTTTGCATTTGTTTGTTACGTTTTTTATACCACAGTAGTGCTATAAAAAGCTAATGCCTGCAATGCCAAAGGCTTGTTCCAAAGCAAAAGCTTATTCAAAAGCAAAAGCATTTTCACAATTAAAAGAATATTTTTGCACTGCCCCCACGGCAATTTTTTTTTTCGGAAATAAAATACTGCACCTAATTATACAATGACAGACCATATTGAAGACGAGCAAGAAGCATTGGCACCCCAAAACGATTCGGTGATGATAAGCGACATGTACCAAACTTGGTTTTTGGAATATGCCAGCTACGTGATATTGGAGCGTGCCGTACCTGCAATAGTGGATGGACTAAAACCAGTGCAACGCAGAATTTTGCACGCGATGAAAGAGATGGACGATGGCCGTTTTAATAAAGTAGCCAACGTGGTGGGCCAAACCATGCAATACCACCCACACGGAGATGCATCTATCAGTGCGGCTATCGTGAATATTGGGCAAAAAGACTTACTTATAGAGACCCAAGGAAACTGGGGCGACGAACGCACAGGGGATAGCGCTGCAGCAGCAAGGTATATAGAAGCACGTTTATCGAAATTTGCATTGGAAGTAGCTTTCAATGCCAAAACCACCAACTGGCAACTGAGCTATGACGGTCGTAAAAACGAGCCGCTAGCATTGCCCATGAAATTTCCATTGTTGCTAGCCCAAGGCGCCGAAGGTATTGCTGTAGGCCTTTCTACAAAAGTATTGCCACACAACTTTTGCGAGTTAATAGATGCTTCTATAAAACATTTAAAAAACAAACCCTTTGCACTATTCCCAGATTTCAGCACTGGCGGATATGTGGATGTGAATAATTATAACGACGGTGCCAGAGGCGGCAAAGTGAGGGTGCGTGCCAAGATAGAGGAGGTAGACAAAAAGAGTGTGGCCATACGCAGCGTACCTTATGGCACTACTACGTCTCAGCTGGCCGACAGCATACTTAAAGCCAACGATAATGGCAAAATAAAAATAAAAAGTGTAAGCGACAACACGGCTGCCGAAGTAGAATTAATCGTACAATTGGCGGCAGGCATCTCTACAGACCAAACCATTGATGCGCTCTATGCCTTTACGGATTGTGAGGTTTCTATATCGCCCAATGCCTGCGTTATTATCAATGACAAACCGCATTTTGTAAGCGCATCGGACTTGCTCAAAAATGCCGTGGCCGACACCAAAGACTTGCTACTAAAAGAGCTGCAAATAAAGCTTGGCGAATTGGAAGAAGATTGGCATTTTTCTTCGCTCGAAAAAATATTTATCGAAAAAAGAATATACCGAGATATTGAAGAAGAAACCACGTGGGAGGGCGTTTTGGCGGCTATAGACAAAGGCTTGCAGCCCTACAAAAATCAATTTAGAAGAACTATTACCCAAGAAGACATTACCAAGCTTACAGAGATAAGAATCAAGCGTATTTCTAAGTTTGATGCCTTCAAAGCCGATGAGCATATAAAGGGTGTAAATGATAGTATTGCCGAGGTAAATCACAACATTGAAAACCTTACAGACTATGCCATTAAATATTACGAAGGCATTCTGAAAAAATACGGTAAAGGAAAAGAGCGCAAAACTGAAATACGACAATTCGAAACAATACAAGCCAATACAGTAGCCATTGCCAACGTAAAATTATATGTAAATTGGAAAGAGGGATTTGTAGGTACTGGCCTGAAAAAAGATGAATTCCTTTTCGACTGTTCGGACCTTGACCAAATAATCGTTTTCCGCAAAGATGGCAAAATGAGTGTGAGCAAAGTATCGGATAAAACCTTCGTAGGCAAAGACATTTTGCACGTAGATATCTTTAAGAAAAACGACGAACGTACAACCTACAACCTTGTATACCTAGATGGAAAGTCTGGTATTGCTTACGGAAAAAGATTTAACGTAACAGGCGTGACCCGCGACAAAGAGTACGACCTGACAAAAGGCAACCCAAACAGTAAGGTATTGTATTTCTCTGCCAACCCCAATGGCGAAGCCGAAATCATTGCTATAACGCTATCGCCGGGTAGCAAAGCAAGAGTCAAAAATCTAGACTTTTATTTCGAAAGCCTTGATATAAAAGGCCGAGGCGCGGGTGGCAATCAGGTATCTAAATACCCTATTAAATCTATTAAGCTAAAAGAAAAAGGAAAATCGACCTTATCGGCACTTAAAATATGGTTTGACCCCAATACAGGAAGACTTAATAAAGAAGAACATGGCACCTTACTTGGCCGTTTTGATGAAGGCGACAAAATAATTGCTTTTTATAAAGATGGCAGTTATGAGCTCACCGATTTTGAATTGAGCAACCGTTTTGAAACCTCAGATACGTTGTTGATAGAAAAATTCAGGCCAGAACAAGTGATATCAGCAATATACCTAGATGCGGCCGCTAATCAATATTATTGCAAACGATTCTTGATAGAAACCCAAACCTTAAAAAACAAGTTTTTGTTTATCAAAGACGGCACTGGCAACGAATTAAAACTAGTAAGTACACTGAGCGAGCCCAACGCTATAATACGAAGTGGCAAAAAGAAAACAGACTGGATAGAAGAGCAAATAGCGCTCCACGAATATGCCGAGGTGACAGGATGGAAGGCCGTAGGAAAAAAACTAAGTATTGCAGATATTAAGGAAATTGCATTGGTACCGAATATTGATACCGAAACCGAAAGTCCTACCCTATTTTAAACAGAAAAAATTTACCTTTAATTATAAAATCAATTAGTCAGAAAAAGGAATCGGAAAAAATTGAAATGGAAAAAATTGAATTAGAAATTGTAGCCTTGTCGCATAGTATTACCCAAAACAACTCTTATGCGATAGTACTTCGGGAGCTAAATGGACAAAGAAAAATGCCCATTGTTATTGGCGCATTCGAAGCGCAGGCTATTGCTGTAGCACTCGAAAAAATGCAACCGACAAGGCCTTTGACCCAC
This sequence comes from Chitinophagaceae bacterium, assembly GCA_020846105.1. Lineage (GTDB taxonomy): Bacteria > Bacteroidota > Bacteroidia > Chitinophagales > Chitinophagaceae > Rurimicrobium. The sequence continues at coordinate 4,227 of JADLEN010000212.1, forward strand.
GACTTGTTTTATGGTTTTATGAACACATTTAATATTGAATTGGTAGAAATCATTGTTTACAAACTAGATGATGGCATATTTTATTCGAAACTAGTATGTTTACAAGCCAACGATCAGGTTATTGAAATAGACTCTCGCACCTCAGACGCATTGGCACTAGCAGTGCGCGCCAACTGCCGCATATTCACTTACGACACTGTGATAGAAGCGGCAAGTATATTTTTGAATGACGAAAATAGACCCAACAAGAGAGCTATACAAGCGAGTGGCCCTAGCGCTAAAATGGGCGCCGAAGAAGATAAAGAAGAAGACAACCTTCAGAAAATGAGCCTTAGCGAACTTAATGCTTTATTACAAAAAGTATTGGAGCAAGAAGACTATGTGCTAGCTATTGAAATTAGAGACGAAATACAAGCTAGAATCAGCAATAAATCTTAGTTAAAAATAACACCCCTACCCCATATTTTATGAAAACGCTTTACAACCTTCTTTTGTTGTTATTAATGCTAAGCCATAGTACTATAAATGCACAGCGCAACTGTGGGCAAGAGATAATGCTACAAGCGATTGAAACCAAACATGCTGGCGCTAGGGAGCAAATTAAAGCAGCGAGAGCCAAATTGTATAATAGCAATAGTACAATTCAAGAGTCAATATCTGCGCCTTCTGGCAAATATTTCAAAACAACAGCTACCCCACTTATACCCGTTGTATTTCATTTTTTGTTAGACTCTAACACCTTCAAGCAGCTTGGTAATATTAGCGGCATTGAAGCAAGGCTGAATAGCCAAATGAAGGTATTAAACAACGACTTCAATGGCCTCAACGCCGACAAAATAAAAGTACCCTCAGTATGGACAAGCTTGTATGCCAATGTGGGTATAGAATTTGCGCTTGCCCAAATAGACCCTGCAGGCAATAGTACTATAGGCTATACACTTACTATTGTCCCTAATGCCAGCTCATTTGATGTAAGCGATGGGGCAAAAGACATGAAATTTTCGGCAACTGGTGGTGTTGATGCATGGGATAATAGTAAATACTTAAACATTTGGGTAGGTAATATCAAATTTGGTGGTGCCAACGTTTTGGGTGTTACGGTGCCGCCTGCCACACCGCTATACACAATACCAGAATATGGTATAGCCTTGCACCAATTTGCTTTTGGTGTGCGCACAAGCTTTGCACAGCCATTTATCACCAATATAGATAAGGGCAGAACGCTTACCCATGAGATGGGCCACTTTTTGCAACTTATACATACTTGGGGCGACGACGGAGGCTTGTGTGCTGGTAGTGGTGGCAATGACGATGATATGAGCGATACGCCCAATGAAGCCGATGCTACTTTTGGCGACCCAACATTCCCACGTTTTGATGTTTGCACACCTGCAGGTAATGGTATAATGTTTATGAATTACATGGATTATACCAACGATAGCTCCATGTATATGTTTACCAAAGACCAGGCGGCAAGGATGAATTTTGAAGTAGGGCTTGGTGGCACTTCTTTTTCACTTACCCTCAATAGGTATCTTGGCGATACTCAATATAAGGCGCCTATAGAGATTAAATTATACCCAAACCCAACATCAGGCATTGTAATATTCCAATACGACTTTATTAAAAACCCTTTGCTACAAGTGATTGTATATAATGCACTTGGGCAAAAGCTTATAGAAAAAAACGACAAAAACATCAACTCTATTGATATGAGCGTCTTGAGCAAAGGACTTTACTTTGTACAGTGCAAATTTGCAAATGAAAGCCTCCTACAAAAAATAATACTTCAGTAAATGCTAACACCACAAACAGGATTACAAGAAATCATCAACAACTGTACCGACAACGATTTAAAAAAAATAGCCCAAAAAGTAAAAAATAGTGAACGCATAACAGAGGCAGAATGTTTGGTACTATTTGAAAAAGGGGAGCTCGGGTACTTAGGATCATTAGCAAATTTTGTGGCACAAAAGCTGCACCAAAACAAAGTTTATTTCAATAGAAACTTCCATATTGAGCCCACAAATGTTTGCGTATTTACTTGCAATTTCTGCTCCTATTCTAGGGTATACAAACATCGTGATGAAGGTTGGGAGCTAAGCATTGAGCAAATGATGGACATGGTGCGCAAATATGACGGCATACCTGTAACAGAGGTGCACATAGTAGGTGGCGTACACCCCAAAATGAACCTTGAATATTTTTGTGAGCTACTTAGAAAAATCAAAGCACATAGGCCCGACTTACACATCAAAGGCTTTACAGCAGTAGAGCTCGACTATATGTTTCGGAAAGCAAAAGTAAGCGTAGAAGAAGGCATGAAAATGATGAATGAAGCAGGCCTACAATCATTGCCTGGTGGTGGTGCCGAAATATTTGCTGCCGAAATAAGAGAGAAAATATGTGCAGATAAAGTAGATGGCCCCGGTTGGCTACACATACACGAAACAGCGCACAAACTAGGGATGCCTACCAACGCAACAATGCTTTATGGGCATCACGAAAATTATGCACATCGGGTAGACCATATGAGCCAATTGCGCAACCTCCAGGATAAAACAAAAGGCTTTAACTGTTTTATACCCTTAAAATACCGAAGTGGCGACAATGACATGAGCTTTCTTGGCGAAGTAAGCATTATTGAAGACATGCGCTTATACGCTATTGCAAGGATATTCATGGACAATTTTAAAAATCTAAAAGCCTATTGGCCAATGCTGGGCCGCCAAAGTGCGCAACTCAGTTTATCGTTTGGTGTCAATGATTTGGATGGTACTATTGATGATACAACCAAAATATATTCTATGGCCGGAGCCGAGGAGCAAAACCCAGTAATGAGCACTGAAGATTTGTGTGCATTGATATTAAATTGTCAGAAAATACCTGTGGAGCGCGACACTGAATACAATGAAATCAAAAGATATGACATTATGGACGAGCCAATAGTAAATTGATATTTTTTAAAAATTGCAGGCCCAAAGTTTTGCTTTCCGAAATAATTATTTCTATCTTCGTCCCTGTAGTTCTTTAGAAAAACTCAAAAGAACCTTTAATAATTAATAACTAAAAACTGATGCGCAAATTTTTATCCTTTATACTTTTTGTTGCTTTTGCATTTACTTTATCGGCTGTCACCTCTTCGTGCTTTATGTTTCGGAGAAAAGGCAAACCTCAGTATAGGCAAGCACCACCACCACGAATCAACAGCACAGGCTACAATCGTAAAGGTGTAAAAACGACTACAAAAGGCAGAAACTATAAAAATCAGTATCGCTCAGACTATCGCGGCAATAGAGGTGGAAGAGACCCATACCATTACCGTGGTGCTAGATACAAATACTAAAACCTGTTTTACAAAACACACAAAAGCATCTCCCACAAAGAGATGCTTTTTACTTTTTACTCAATAAAAATGAAACATGAAACCAGAGCGCAAACAAAAAATGGATAAGGTGCTAAGTATGCGCCAAGCCGATATGGCAATCGTGATGGAGAATGTAGGAGACCCCCACAATATAGGTGCAGTAATGCGCACTGCAGACTCAGTAGGGATTCAAGAACTTTACATTATCAATACATTAATCACCGAAGAAGAATTCAAAATTAAAAGAAGCTCGGCAAGTGCCGAAAAGTGGATAACCATCCACCACTTTGACAATGTCAAGGATTGTATGATGGCAATAAAAAAAAGAGGACTAACTATATGGGCAACCCATCTTGGCACTAGCTCAGAAAGTTTGTACAATATAGACCTGACCACGCCTGTAGCACTAGTTTTTGGCACCGAAAGAAAAGGCATAAGCGAGGAGCTTTTAAGTTATTGCGATGGCAATTTTATAATTCCTCAAGTAGGCATGATTCAGTCTTTGAACATTTCGGTAGCCTGCGCTGTAAGCCTTTACGAGGCTTACAGACAAAGACAAGCATTAGGTAAATATGATGGCAATAACCAACTAGATACTGACCTGCAAACAAAAACGATGCAAGCCTGGATGAAGCAATACGACAAGTAAAAATTACAATTTACCTGAAATGATATCGGCTACAACGTCAGGGTCTAGCAAGGTGGAGGTGTCGCCCAAACTACCCAGCTCGTCTTCCGCAATTTTGCGCAAGATGCGGCGCATTATTTTGCCACTGCGTGTTTTGGGTAGCCCTGTTACAAATTGTATTTTGTCGGGCTTGGCAATGGCGCCAATAACTCTTGAAACCGTTTGGATAATATCTAATTTGGTTAACTTTTCATCGTCATGGGTATTTTCAAAAATCACAAAAGCATAAATCCCTTGCCCTTTGATATCGTGAGGATAACCTACAACAGCACTTTCTACTACGCCCGCATGCATGTTTATTGCATTTTCTACTTCAGCAGTGCCTATTCGGTGCCCACTTACGTTTAATACATCGTCTACTCGTCCTGTAATTCTGTAATTACCATCGCCGTCTCTGTAACAACCATCGCCAGTGAAATAAAGGTTTTCATAAGTTGCAAAATAATTCACTCGGCAACGCTCATGATCGCCGTAGGTGGTTCTTAAAATGCCTGGCCACGGAAATTTGATGCATAAATTGCCACTGACATCATTGCCTTCTATTTCTTTTCCATTTTCGTCTACCAAAATCGGCTGAATGCCAGGAAGGGGCAACGTGGCAAAGGATGGCTTGGAGGCAGTTATTCCCGCCAAGTTCGAAATCATAATGCCACCAGTTTCCGTTTGCCACCAAGTATCTACAATTGGGCAATTCTTTTTACCAATTTTTTCATTAAACCAATGCCAGGCCTCTTCATTTATGGGCTCACCTACAGAACCTAAAACTTTTAAAGAGCTTAAATCTTTTCCTATTAACGGATCATTGCCAAAACCCATCAAACTACGAATAGCAGTAGGCGCGGTATAAAGAATATTAACTTTAAATTTATCAACTACGTCCCAAAATCTACCAGCATCTGGCCAAGTAGGTACCCCTTCAAATATTAAGGTAGTGGCACCAGCACACAATGGGCCATAAACAATGTAGCTGTGACCGGTAATCCACCCAATATCTGCAGTACAAAAATGTACATCACCTGGCTGATATTGAAAAACATTCACAAAAGAATAAGTAGTGTACACCATATATCCGCCAATGGTATGTACTACGCCTTTTGGCTTGCCGGTAGACCCCGAAGTGTACAAAATAAACAAGGGATCTTCGGCATTCATTTCTTCGGCAGGGCAATCGGGATTGCCCATTGTTTCTACTTTTTTAATCTCGTCTTCCCACCATACATCGCGGCCTTTAAGCATACTGATTGGCGTTCTTGTTCGGGTCAAAACAATAACTCTTTGTACAAATTTGCATTGTACAAGTGCATCATCTATGACACTTTTAAGTGGTATTTCTTTGTTGCCACGGAAGGCCCCATCGCAGGTTACTATAAAGCCTGCTTGGGCATCTTGCAATCGGTCTGCGATGCTTTGTGCGCTAAAACCACCAAAAATAACGGAGTGTACAGCACCAATGCGGGCACAAGCCAAAGTTGCAATGGCCAACTCTGGAACCATACCCATATACAAACAAACTCGGTCGCCTTTTTTTACACCGTTATTTTTAAGCACGTTCGCAAATTGAACTACTTTGTTATATAAGTCCCGATATGTTAGTACACGATGATGCTCATCAGGGTCATTTGACTCCCAAATAATAGCAGGTTTGTTGCCTGATTGTCCTAAATGTCGGTCAATGCAGTTTTCGGTAATATTCAAAGTGCCTCCTTTAAACCATTCGATTTTTGGTTCTGTAAAATTCCAATCTAGCACTTTGTCCCAACGTTTCTTCCAAAGAAAGGTAGAGGCTATTTCTGCCCAAAATGCTTCGGGGTCTTGAATGCTTTTTTGAACAGCTTGATGGTAGGCTTCTGGACTTGTAATTTGAAATGGATAAGACATAATTTCTATTTTGTTTCAGAGTACATAGTTAGTCATTCCTTTAGAAAAGCAATAAAAATTTGTGCTAAATAGGTATAGCTTATCGTTAAAAGCCTTTGTACATAGGCCTTTCATTTCTTTTGAGTGTAAAAATGTTTATGAATAAAATTCTTTCAATCCGTTTGATGGGCTATTCGTGAAAATTTTCTAAAAAATAAAAGAACTAAAATTCATTTTGCTAATTTGGTATATTTATGCTAAATAAGTATACCAATAGGCTTTATCTTTAACCCATGAAAGAAATTTATTGCCCCAAATGTAAGTCGCAAGAAATAGTCAAAAGCGGTATGGCTAAAGGAAAGCAGCGCTATAAATGCCCATCTTGCATTTATAATTTTACGGTGATGAAAGACGGCAAAAGCATTGACCCTTATTACGTCATTAAGGCATTGCAGTTGTATATTGAAGGGGTGACATTACGCGAGATCGAACGCATACTTGGTGTGAGCCACGTATCGGTAATGAATTGGGTGAAAAAATACAATGTCAAAGCGCCAGAAAATCTCGATTATAAACCTACCTACAAAGTACTCACACATGCAGAGTTGATGGACTTCTTCAGCAATAAAGACAGCCTAAAACAATCAGGCACATTGGTCACCGAATTAGGCGATAAATTTATGGTGATAAAATGGGAACGAATCAAGCGAAATTAAATTGAAAAAGCTATACCCTTAGCAACAATATACATTGCATTCTTTAAATAAGAATTTAAAAA
>JADLEN010000213.1 GCA_020846105.1 Chitinophagaceae bacterium
TAGCTTCGGCAAGGTTTATTTTCCAATCGATAGCAAGGCTTGGGTCATTATACAATACGCCGCCTTCGTTTTCTTTGCTGTAAAAATTGTCGCATTTGTAAAACACCTCGGCTGTATCCGTAAGCACCGAGTAGCCGTGGGCAAAGCCTTTCGGAACTAAAAATTGACGTTTATTTTCATCGCTCAACTCTATACCATACCATTGTTTGTAAGTTTTACTGTCTTTGCGCAGATCTACCACTACATCCCAAATGCTACCTTGTAGGCAACGCAACAATTTTGTTTGGGCAATGGGTTCGTTTTGGTAATGCAATCCACGCAACACATTCTTTACCGAGCGCGCTTGGTTGTCTTGTACAAATTTGTTTTTGAAACCTGTTGCCGCCTCAAATACTTGCTCATTAAAACTCTCAAAAAAATAACCTCTATCGTCGCCAAAGACGCGGGGTTCAATAATTAATAATCCTTCGAATGGGGTAGTAATAACGTTCATTTATTTGCTTAGTTGGTCAACAATTTGGTTTACATTTTCGCTGATGTACTGCAATTCTTCTTCGGTCAATTCGGTATGAATAGGTAAAGAAATAACGCAAGTATTTAAGAAATCAGTTGTTGGCAAATCATAATCTGCACCACCAAATTCAGCCAACATTTTTTGTTTGTGGCTACTTACAGGGTAGTATATCATCGACGGAATGCCTTTCTCAGCAAGCTTTTCCTGCACAGTGTCGCGATTCACATTGTTTACTTGCAAAGTGTATTGGTGAAAAACGTGTGTACTGTATGCTGCACGAAAAGGAGTGATAATGTTTGGATTGTTTTTAAAAGCAGCGTCGTAATAATCTGCTGCTGCACGGCGTGCATCGCAATACTCATCTAGCTTGCGTAGCTTGATGCGCAACACTGCTGCTTGAATAGAATCGAGGCGACTATTGCAACCCACCATTTCGTGGTAGTAGCGCACTTTTTGTCCGTGGTTGGCTATCATCGTTAGCTTTTCGGCAAGGGCATCGTCGTTAGTAAACATTGCGCCACCATCGCCATAGCAACCCAAATTTTTTGAAGGGAAAAAAGAAGTGCAACCCACTATGCCCATCGCTCCAGTTTTCTTTTTGGTGCCATCGGCAAAGGTGTAAGTGCCGCCTATTGCTTGCGCATTATCTTCTATTATCGGAATGTTTTTTTCTTTTGCCAATGCCAAAAGTGGTTCCATATCTACACATTGTCCGTACAGATGCACGGGTATAATCGCTTTCGTTTTGTCGGTAATGGCATTGCGTACCGAATCCAAATTCATTGTAAAGGTATCGGCATCCACATCCACAAACACAGGTTTGAGGCGCAATAGTGCCACAACTTCCACCGTTGCGATATAAGTAAATGAAGGAGTAATGACCTCGTCGCCGGGCTGCAAACCCAATGCCATCAAGGCTATTTGCAGCGCATCCGTACCATTGGCGCAAGGAATTACGTGCTTTACGCCCAAATACTCCGCCAGCTCTGTACCAAAACTTTTTACTTCTGGTCCGTTGATAAAAGCCGTACTGCTCAGTACATCTAGTATTGCGGCATCCACTTCGGTTTTGATATTGTTGTATTGGCGTTTGAGGTCCACCATTTGTAATCCTTGCATAAAAAATTGCGATTTTGAGATTGCAAACTTAAATCTTAGCACCGACATATCAAGGTATTTAGAAGATTTTATGCTTCGATACTTGCTTTTTTATTTGTAGGTTTGAGCATTCTATATAAGCTGCAAATTGCTCAACAAATCACTAAAACTGGCTACCGTATGGACGATTCTCTTTTTCGTTTCGTCCTTTGCCAAAACCATTATCCTCACACCATTGATGTTGGTGCATTGGGGCAAAGAGTTGTTTAGCTTTTGGGCACTCATCCTTTCGGCGCGCGCAGTGGTGCTTTTTCTATCGGATGGCTATGTGCGCTTTGTAGTCAATCAATATAATTTGTTATATCATTCCGACGGGCCGAAAGCTAATAGGGTATTGGCTTCGGGCATTTCGTTTTTGTTGCTATTGTCTTTGGGTACGATGCTGCTTTTAGTGCTTTCTTTTTTCTTTTTCCCTTCGGTAAATGCATTTGTGTTTGACACACACACAGAATTATTTTCCTTTTTACCGATATGCCTGCTGGCTTATATAGCAGTAGCTTGTGTGCAAAATGTGCAAAGAATGTATGCTGCCACCAAAGAGGCAGAAGGGCTCGTTTGGCACAATATGCTAGTAGAGGTTTTGATGATTGTAGCCGAAATATCAGTCCTCAGTTTTTTATTAATTGCGGGCAGTGGCTTTGCTAATGTGATGTTGGCGGATATTGCGATTATACTTTTGGTAGCAGTTGTTTACCTTTTTCATTTGGCAGTCAAATACCCTTTGGGTAAAGTTTGGACTGTTGCGCTATTAAAAGAAGGTGCTCAAAATTTCCGTAAAGCCACCCAATTATACGCTTCCAATTTCTTCGAAAAACTAACTACCGACGGACTCGTTTTATTGCTTTCTTTCTTCCGATTCGATAAAGCGGCGATAGCGCTTTTTGCTACAGTGCGCACTTTGGTCAATACGCCTTTACTCGCCCAAAACCTGCTGCTGAACAGCTACACTCCCGAAATGCAAAAGCATTTTTCGCTGCGCGATGAAGGGGCTTTGA
>JADLEN010000214.1 GCA_020846105.1 Chitinophagaceae bacterium
AATGGTAAAAAGGGCAAGAAATATGGTAATGAATACCCGCCAAATAACATGGGTATTTACAAGGCCCATAAAGTAATACGACAGCAAGATAAACTTGACCGCAGACAATAAAATGACGACGATTTTAGAATCGAAGGTATTGGCCACAAGGGCTACCGATGCTGTGAGCAGCAGCATAAGCACATAGATGACTATCAGTTTTTTCATAGCTTAAAACATCAGATAGATAACGGGAAAAATAAGGAGCCAAATAAGGTCGCAGAGGTGCCAAAAGGCTGCACCTGCTTCAAAATCTTCAGGATTCACGCTTGCCTTCCTTAACTTCCAATATTGTACCGAAAGAATGACCACGCCCACGACTACGTGTAGCAAATGAAAGAAGGTGAGCATCCAATAAAAAGAAAAAAAAGTGTCGTAATCTATGGAGAAACCTGCTTGTATTTTGGAGTAATACTCTATGCTCTTGATAACGACAAAAAGACAACCGCCGAGGATGGTAAACTTGAGGTATTGGGCAGTTTTGTCGGTGTGGCCTTGCTTCAACTCTTTGGTGGCCAAAGCCATAAGAAAACCACTACTTATCAGCACAACAGTATTCACAGAGCCCACAATTTTGTTCAGCTGTGCTGCAGACTGTCCAAAGAGTTCGCGCTCATCACGGCCAAAATACACCATCACGAGCAGTGCTGCTGCAAAGGTAAAAAGCTCTAGAAAAATGACAATCCAAATAAGGAGTCCACCAGGGGGTTCGTAGTTGCTGGTGCTGGTTTCGAGTTGCTGATTCATACGCTGTGGCTGATATACTGCAAAGTAAAAACATAATTTTCCACAGAAAGAATTTCATTAAAACTATGTATAAAAGTATTTACTTGCTTTTATTATTGGTAGCTAGTAATACCCAAGCTCCGAGTATTATTGGTCACCGCTTCTATTTTATTTTTTGCCTGTGTGGTGGCTGGCGGCGCGCCACTCACAAAATAGAAAATGCCCCAGGCTTGGCAGCTTGGAGCATGTGCGCATTCGTAAGGATGAATTTCTATTCTTGCTTCAGGCGGTGAATGTCACTGATGAGCGATTGGATACTGCTGGGGTCGAGGCCATTGTAGATGCCGCGGATGTGGCGCTCCTTGTCTATAAGGATAAAATTTTCGGTGTGCAAAAAGATGTCGTCGCTTTTTGAAATGCCTTCGTCTTCTTCCACAAAATAGTATTTGCGCCCCAAATCGTAAATTTCTTTCTTGCTACCTGTGAGCAGTTTCCAACGTTTGAAGTTCACCTTTTTTTCGTTGGCATATGCTTGCAATACGGGCACGCTATCCACGTCTGGCATTACGCTATGCGAGAGCAAAAGCAGCTCGTCATCCGCAAGAAATTCTTTTTGTATGTCTGCCATGCTTTTGGCGAGTTTTGGGCAGATACCGGGGCAGGTAGTGAAGAAAAAATCCACAACACAGATTTTATCTTCGATGTCTTTTTCGGTAAAGGTTTGGTTGTTTTGATTGATAAGTGAGAATGGACGAATCTTATGAAAGTCTTTACCATTGGGGATATCCCACCTTGGGGTAAAGTCGGGCGTGTCGTAGTATGGTAGTGGCTGCTGCTTGCTTTGGCAAGCCAACATCAGGAGCATTATTAGGAGGGCGCAGTAGTTTTTCATTTGAGTTTTCCGTCTTTGAGGGTGTAGCAAAGTGCTGCTTTTTGCAGCCCATATCGGATGCCTTCCTTTACTTCATAATTGATATAAGGCTTGCCATTTTCGCGCCAGGCTTTTTGCATACCATCTTCACGGTCGTTGGCAAAGTTGAGTGCATAATATGGCCTACCACTCTCGTACCATTGTTGCTGTAGTCCTTCGCGCTTATCGTTGTGGTATATGAATGCAAATTTCTTATTCCCATTTTCCCAAAAGCCCAAATGCTTGCCATAGCTCAGTCCATTTTTATAATTTCTTTCATCGCGAAGCGCAGCATTTTCGTAAAAAGAAAAAGTAGTACCGTGTTGCTTTCCCTGGGCATAGGCTCCAATGCTTTTCAAAGTATTGTTGGGGTATTGCTCTCGCATATAGCCAGAGAAAGGTTTGCCACTGAGGTAATATATCCCGTTTTGAAGTTTCAAGTACTGGTTGCCGAGCAAAACGGTGTCTTGTGGAATGTGCGCAGTAGCTATTTTTTCAAAAACAACTTTAGGCATTTGGTCTATAGGCTCGCTACAACTCAAAGTCGAAAGTACAGTTATAAAAACGAAAAACTTATTGCGTAAATGTGCCTTTAGTACCATAATAAGACCCAGCTTTCAAGACAAAATATCCTGAGTTTAAATAATTGACATTGGCAGCATGGTAATGATAAATGCCGTTGGGGAAATCCTGCGTAGGTCCTGTGTGCCCACCATATTCATCCAAAGTTGGGTATGCACCCGTAGTGTCTTTTCGGCCATAAATGGGAAAACCATCTCTCAAAAATCCGATTAATTTGGCATCGTCCATACTGGTATATCTGCCTGTGGTATGGTAGTGATAGTCTTTGCCAGGACCTGGGTGCGCTCCCGAGTAGTCGAAGGTGGTAAGCGTGAGTGAGTCCAGTGGAATGTTGCCCCCTTCTCTGTCATTGTAGATGGGCACGCCATTGATGGCCATGCCTATAGGTCCTAAAGTAGTAGCCTCGTGCGATGTGGCTTTTGCTGGCATACTAGGAATGGTCATTGAGTAGTTGTGCGCCGACATACTGGTATTTACGTTGGCGTGAAAACCCGCAGGAAAATCTTCGTAAAGATCGTTGCCCACACCCCAATAAGGTGTTTTATGATTCGGAAGCCCGTTACTTTTAAGGGTAATACTACTACCACTTGTAGCTATAGCAACAGCACTAATATAGTTGGCTTGTACGGCACTAATAATGGACACGTCGCCGGTTGCTTCAGTATTATTATCCGTGTCTTTTTTGCAAGAATAAATACCTACAAAAATGGTCAAAAGACCTACTCCGACTATTCTCAATTTTGCTTTGCTCATTTTACAATTGTTTTAAAATGTTTAAGAATGTTTGTTACAATGTCAGTTCTGCGTTATCCTTCTTTTTCTTATCATATTCAACACCATGGCCACCACAACTACTAAAAGCACCAACAGCATATACTTCAAATTGCTGCTGATAGCGGGCGCTATAAGCTCCCATTTCCCTTCGTGCAGTGCAATGCTTATCTCGTGTTCATTCTCATCGCTAAGCACATAATCTTTGCTTGTAGGCAAGCCGTCTATCAAGAAAATAAGTGCCGATTGGCTGTGGTGTATTTCTTGAAACAGCTTGCTTTGTACATTTATCTTGTGCACCGTTTTGGGCAAGCCAGTTATCTCTGCTACTATTTTGGTTTCGTGGCCTAGTAGTACTATTGGGTTTACAAATTTCAGCGTGTCTGTTTCGTTTACTATTATCGAAAATGTTTTTCCAAAGTGTGCCAATACAAGGTTTTGAAACTCCTCAGGTGTTTTGTAAGCATTTTTTTCGTTGTGGTAGTTCACCTCTGTTTGGAAA
>JADLEN010000215.1 GCA_020846105.1 Chitinophagaceae bacterium
CACGTTGTTATATTACCAATACCTATACACCCGATGCAGGTTTGAGTAGTGTTTATGGGCAAAGTGGAGGAGCAGGAAGTTATTTATATTCTGTAAACGCTTATTCTGCTGCCAATACCTCTATGGGTATCGTTTTTAACGTAGGCAACCTAGCACCTGGCGACAAAACAGAATTGGCATACGCTTATATTCTTAAGCAAGCAGATTTAGACTCGGCACTTAATGAAACATCACCAAGTTTTGAGTCAGAAGGAGCAGAGTATAAGCCCTATGCTACATTTAGGGTATGTCCAGGCAGTTCTATTCCTTTGAAAATAAAAGGTGGTACAGCTTATAAATGGACATGGACACCCGGCACAGGGCTTAGTGCAGATAGTCTTATTAGTACAGCAGCTTTACCTCCAGCAGGTGGTGCTTATGGCGACTCTGTAAATGTTTTAGTAACAGGTCCAAGAACTTATACTGCTATCGGCGCTTCTCTTTGCGATACATTGCGCCTCGTATTTTATGTAGATACTATTAGCTTTAGCGTAGCACCATTTGTTGTAACACCACTTACTTATTGCCAAGGGGCAACGGCACCTGCACTTACCGCTTCTGGTGCTTCTGGTGCCACAATTTGGTGGAGCACTACACCGGGTGGTGTGGAAAGTATTACAGCACCAACCCCTAGTACCGCTACGCCAGGTACGCTTCGCTATTATGTTCGTCAACAAAATTCTGCAGGTTGCTACTCCAACTTTGCCTTTATAGATGTAAATACAATTGCCAAGCCAGAGCCTCCGGTAGTAAAAGATACGGTTTATTGTTTCGGTGCAAAAGCTGTACCCGTGTCGGCAATTGGTACAAATATTGCGTGGTACAACGCCCTTACTGCTGGTACCAAATATTTAACAGCACCCACGCCAAGCACTACAGGCACAACATCTAATTATTATCCTTCACAAACAATAGATGGTTGTGTGAGCGACAGAGCAACCTTGAAAATTGACATTGCAAATATTAAAGCTGACTTTGTAATAAGCAAAGACTCTTTATGTGGTTCTGAAATTTTTGCACTTACCAACAATACTATTTACACACTTGCAGGTAATACTATGCCTTTTAGCTCGTTTTGGAATTTTGGAGATAATGACACTACTTCGATAGAAAGCCCAACACATAGCTATAGCGAATTGGGTCTTTACAATATTAAATTGAAAGTTTTTGATCCCTACAAATGTGCAGATAGTATGTACCGAAAAATATTTGTAGCACCTGAAGTAGTGCTTTCCTTTGCCAAAAGTGACTCTATTGTGTGCCAAGGTGAGGCTATAGACTTTAATGCAAAAGCAACACCAGGGTACTACAATTTGATTTGGGATTTTGGCGATGGCGATGTTAAAGGGTTTGATAGACTTGACATCCGTAAATCTTTTACCCAAGGTGGCGTTTACAATGTCAATTTCAAAGCATTTTATAGCATTTGTGGCGAAAAAGATATTTCACAATCTGTAGTAATTACAGAAGTGCCAAAAGTGAATATTGGACGCGATACTACCATATGTGCAGGTAATGCGGTGCTAATGCTTAAGAATAATGCAAGTAGCACAGGTGCTATTCGCTACTTATGGAACACCGGCGACACATCGGCCCAAATAGGTATCCGTAACCAAGGTGAATATTGGTTGCAAATAAAAGATAGAACTTGTGTTGCAACAGATAGTATTTCAGTAACCAAGGGATGTTATCTTGATGTGCCAAATGCATTTAACCCAAATGATATTAATCCTATCAATCAATACTTCTTGCCAAGAGATTTATTGAGCAAATCTATTGTTACGTTTGAGATGAAAATTTTTGATCGTTGGGGAGTGCAAATTTTTGAATCTACTAACGTTAATGGTAGAGGATGGGATGGTAATTATCAGGGACAAGCACAACCATTTGGTGTGTATGTTTACCAAATTAAAGTCGGTTTTGCCAACGGTATTTCCGAAAATTATACAGGCAATGTAACTTTACTCAGATAAGAACCTTAGCCATAAAGAAAAAGAATAGAAGAAGCCCGCTACAAGAGTTGTAGCGGGCTTCTTCTATACAAGGATATTTTTTTAGAAAGCTTTTTAGTTGAGTTCTTTTTGTGTATCATTTTGTAATTTCAACTCCCAATTCCAAGCAGTTTCCATCATTGCAATAAGGTCATACTTTGTTTGCCAAGCTAAGTGCTTTTGGGCTTTTCTATTATCGGCGTACACAGCTATTACGTCCCCATCTCGTCTTGGTCCTATTTTATAGTTGAGTTTGCGGCCAGAGATACTTTCAAACGCAGCTATTAATTCTAATACAGTAACGCCATTGCCCGAGCCAAGATTAAAAACTTCGCAGGCTTCTTTATTGTGGTCACCAATTAAATATTGCAATGATTTTGTGTGTGCATTGGCTATATCCATAACGTGTATATAGTCACGTACACAAGAGCCGTCTCGGGTGTCGTAGTCTGCGCCGAAAACGGTCATTTCTGGTCTTTTGCCAATGGCAGTTTGCGTAATCACAGGAACTAAGTTTTCAGGCTTGTCTTGTAGCTCCCCAATTATCGATGTTGGGTGCGCACCTACAGGGTTGAAATATCGCAAAAGGCTAATGCTAATGCTGGGGTTTTGTTTCACAAAGTCATTACAAATAACCTCACCAATTTGTTTGGTAAATGCGTAAGGAGACTCTGCAACAGCAAGCGGTGTAAGTTCGTCAACGGGTAGTTTTTGAGCATTGCCATATACCGAGCAAGAAGAAGAGAAAACAACATTGGCAACTTGGTAATCCTTAGCGCATTGCAAAATATTGATCAATGAATTCAAATTGTTGCGGTAATATTTTAATGGCAATTGAACAGACTCATTTACCGACTTGAATGCTGCAAAATGGATAACACCAATGATGTCAGGGTTCTCAATAAAAATGGCTTGTGTATCATCCAGGTTTGTAAGGTCTACTTTGTAATTTTTAATAGATTGGCCCAAAATGCGTTCTACACCTTCGAGCATTTTTAAAGAACCATTTGACAAGTCGTCAACAGAGATTACTTCAAAACCATTGTTTACTAAATCTACAATTGTGTGGCCGCCTATATATCCGCAGCCACCTGTTACTAATATTTTTCCTGGTATCATAGGGTGCAAAATTAAGCTTTAAAATTGTTTTCAAAAGGTAAGAAAATGTCTTTTTCAATAGTCATTCCTTCTTTTAGCCAAATGGTTTGGATGTTCAATTCTGCAGCAGCTAGTACATTGTCTTCAAGGTCGTCTATGAATAAGGTATGCTCTGGACAAAAGCCACAATCGTCTATCACACGCTCATAAATAGCTTGGTTTGGCTTACGCATACCAATGCGATGCGAGAAATATACCTTATCGAAAAAGACACCAATATTGGGAATGCCATGTGCGAGTTGTAGCTTCTGATTAAAACATTGTTCGTGTATTTCATTGGTATTACTTAGCAATATCAAATCATAGTGCAATTGTAGTTGTTGTAGGATTTGCAATCTACGAAGTGGAAAATCGAGCAGCAAGGCATTCCAAGCATCTATTATGGCTTGCGTTGCAATGGGCTGTGGGCATAGGTCGCTAATGGTTTGTATAAAATCCGCGGCAGAAACTTCATTTGTTTCTAGCCGATTAAATAAATTATTTTCGACGAGCTCCTTATAAGCTGTTTCAAAATTTGGGATGCCTAATTTTTTTAACGCTTCGTAAGTAAGGTTCGGATTGATGTTGAGCAGCACATTTCCCAAATCGAAAATGATATGTTTAATTCCTTTTATCATTCGGCAAAAATAAATTCTTTAATTGGATGTTTTTGAATAAAATCTCCTACATTTGCAATCCAAATTTGCTGAAAGGCAATCGGGCCTATAGCTCAGTTGGTTAGAGCACCTGACTCATAATCAGGTGGTCCTAGGTTCAAGTCCTAGTGGGCCCACCCAATACAGTAAAGGGTTTCAAGCAATTGAAACCCTTTTTTACTTTCGCTCCACGACACAACCACGACACAAAAAGCAGCTTTTCAGGCTTTATTTCTATTCTTTCAGCAAGTAATCTGCAATATCCCAACCATTCATTTTTTCTTCGGTAGAGGCGTTGATTTCTAATAAATCAGAAACAAACACCGAATTATGCTTCGAAAGTTCCTTTGCTTTTAATGTCCATTTATCAAAAGCATTCAAGTCGGGGAATAGAATTACCCATCGACCTTTTAGTACAGCGCACTTGTCGGCAGAAAGATTATTAAGGCTACCTGTTGCCAACCAAATATAATCGGGCATAAAAACACTAGCA